>CATZYB010000076.1 GCA_958426095.1 uncultured Lachnospiraceae bacterium | reverse complement strand
CTCTGGATCGCATCCATGGCAAAAACAATGTCCTCTTTACTGATACCGATTTCCCCGGCTACTTCCATAACGGACGGCTCCCGATTATTTTTTTTGATAAATGCCTCCCTGGCATAAATTGCTTTATAGGCCGTGTCCCTAAGCGACCGGCTCACCCGGATGCTATTATTATCCCGAAGATAACGCCGGATTTCTCCGATGATCATCGGCACTGCATAGGTCGAAAATTTAACCCCCTGACTCAGATCAAAATTATCTATGGCTTTCATCAGGCCAATACACCCCACCTGAAACAGATCGTCCGGATTTTCATTGCTGTTGGAAAACCGTTTAATGACACTGAGTACCAGTCGAAGATTTCCCCTGATGTACTCTTCCTTTGCTGCCATATCCCCTGCCTTAATACGTAAAAGCAAAGCTTCCTTCTCCTCTTCCTTGAGGAGAGGAAGCTTTGAAGTATTAACACCGCATATCTCAACCTTACCCTGAGCCATAATAAGAATCCTCCTTACCACACTTGCTTGTCAACTGAAGTACAGTAAAGATTTTTCACATTATGAAATTTTATTATACGGTTTTAAAAAAAATAAAAAAATTATTGGGGCTTGACAAAAAGTAAATTCATTAACTCATCCGACTGATTTCTTTTTTCAGCCGGACCATGATTTTCTTTTCTAATCGGGATATATAGGATTGGGAAATGCCGAGCAAATCCGCCACTTCCTTCTGCGTCCGTTCATATCCATCCTTCGTATTTAACCCAAAACGCAGCTTGATAATCGTCTGCTCCCTCGGTGAAAGCTTATCGATCGCCTTATTTAGAAGCAACCGGTCCACCTCGCCTTCAATCCCCTTGTAGATCACATCTTCGTCTGTTCCGAGAATATCTGACAAAAGCAGTTCATTGCCGTCCCAGTCCACATTCAAAGGTTCATCTATAGATACTTCCATCCGGGTTTTACTATTTCTCCGCAAATACATTAATATTTCATTTTCTATACATCGTGATGCATAGGTCGCCAGCTTGATTTTTTTTTCCGGATTAAAAGAATTTATGGCTTTGATCAATCCAATAGTCCCTATGGATATCAGGTCCTCTACGCCAATGCCCGTATTATCAAATTTTCTGGCAATATAAACGACCAATCTCAGATTATGTTCGATCAGTACCGCCCGGCCGTCCTTCTCCTTTTCCGTTCCAAGCATGCCTATAGCCTCAGCTTCGGCTTCGTTTTCCAACGGTACCGGTAATACATCCGCTCCTCCGATATAAAAAATATCTCCACCACTTTGACGAATCATCTTCTGAGGATTTCGACGCGCTGCATATCGAAATTTTCCCGGTAATGTTGCACTACATATCATATTTTGCTCCTTCCGCACACATTACTTTTTCAGAATGTCCGGATGCACAATGGCATAGAATTCTCCACTTTCGCTCAATTTTCCCGGATAAATGCCAATGATACACCCACTCTGCTCATATTTTCGTCCCTGATTTTGAAAAATCAGCTTATCTGCCGTAATTCCCATCAACACCCCGTGATTGTCTCCGACGGAGTGATATGGAATCGCCCGAACCTTCGGAAGCTCACTTCCATTTTTCAGGCAGGTTTTCAGACGCCCATATTCCACCAGGCAGACCGGCTTTCCGGTCAGCGGCTCATATAAACGATTGCCCGTATCCAAAAGTGCTTTGACAACCGTGCGGTGTCCATTCAGGTATATTTGAAGATTTCCACAGTAATTTTTTAACCGATATTCCTTTGCAAAATGGGTGTGGCAGAAAATGATTGGGCACAAACTTCCGATCAGAAAGAAGCACCCGCATAAAAGAATCTGGTGGTGAACAGATTTTATCGGATGAGATTGTGAGAAACAAAACGATATTTTATTTGACAAGCGGTTCCTGATAACGGGTTCAAATCACCTCCTGAAAATGATTGACCCTATTATAACTCAAAGTCCGGAAATATTTTGTCAAACGGTTGTCCCGGTTCCATAAAATGTTTCCGCCGCTTTCTACAAAACATGCAAAAAGGTCAAAAAAAAGTGTTCTTTTCCAAACCTTGAAACGGTTTTTCAAAGAACACTTTTTTATTATTAATAATATTATTTCTTCTGTAAGAAGCTTGGAATCTGAATGGTGCTTGTTCCAACGGTTGTCTCACTCTTAGTGATCGGAGTTCTCTGAGTCGGAGCCGCTGTCTTAAAGGAAGAAGCGCCGCTGTTAAAAGCCGGACGTTCATTGGCTTTCTTCATGAAAGTCGTTGTCTGTCCTGCGCTTTCCTGTGCTTCCAGTCCAGTTGCAATAACCGTGATGGAGCATGTATCCGGTGTGCTTTCATCATACATCGCACCGAAGATGATGTTTGCAGATTCACCGGCCAGTTCTTCAACGTACATTGCCGCTTCGTTGGCTTCGATCAGACCGATATCGCCGGAAATATTGATAACGATATCTGTAGCGCCTTCAATCGTTGTTTCAAGCAATGGGCTGGTCGTTGCCTGTTTAACGGCATCGAGAGCCTTGTCATCTCCATGACCTTCACCGATACCGATATGCGCGATACCTTTATCTTTCATAACGGTTTGAATATCCGCAAAGTCGAGGTTGATAAGTCCCGGAACATTAATCAGGTCAGTGATACCCTGAACGCCCTGCTGCAATACTTCGTCAGCTTTCTTCAAAGCTTCCGGCATAGAAGTCCGACGGTCTACAATTTCAAGAAGTTTATCATTTGGAATAATGATCAGAGTATCTACATTTTCTTTCAGATTTTCGATACCCATGTTTGCATTTACCATTCTCTGCTTTGCTTCAAAACGAAAAGGTTTTGTAACAACGCCGACAGTCAGACATCCCAGGCTCTTTGCGATTCCCGCAACAACCGGAGCTGCACCTGTTCCTGTGCCGCCGCCCATACCGCAGGTAACGAATACCATGTCAGCGCCTTTGATCATTTCAGTCAGTTCATCAACACTTTCTTCGGCCGCTTTTGCACCAACTTCCGGTTTCGCACCGGCACCAAGTCCTTTTGTCAGCTTCTCGCCAATCTGTACAAGCTGATTGGCCTTACATAACTGTAAAGCCTGTCTATCTGTATTTACGCCGATAAATTCCACACCGACAATATTTTCTTCGATCATACGGTTTACTGCATTGTTTCCGGCGCCGCCGACACCAATAACAAGTATTTTAGCTGCTGCATCCATTTCATTTGTTTTTATCTCAAGCAAGGTAGTTCCTCCTTTTAATATTAATATCTTTTTTTCTCAATTTGCACTATCATATTATATAATATAGTTTTTCGTAAAAATAATCAACCGTTTCTTTTAATTTTCTTTTGTAAAAATAATAGAATTTTTTGTCGAATCATAGTTTTCCAGATGCAATATTCCACGAATCTGTTCCGATTCTTCCATATTATAGAGTTCCGGCAGTATATTCGCCATTTCAGCGGCTTTTTCCTCCAGCAATACCGGTGCGCCGAACCCTACCCGAAGGGCATCATTTATGTAGACTGTAAAATTTCCATTTTCGTCAATTTCTACCTCTTGTGCAGTAATTTCATGCTCCAAAAGCAATTTACATAATTCTATAATTCCTTTATAAATTGTCTGATCTTCCATGGAAATCACCTGACCGATCTCCATATCTCCGACTTCGGCCCCAACGATCAGCGGCACCGTATCCCGACGTTCAGACAAGGACTCCTGAATCACACCTCTGTCATCAAAATAAAAATAGGTTTTGCCGCTTTTCAGGCAGCCCAGAATTTCCGTTTCACCGACTTCAATACAAATCATATTCCGGTTCTCCATCTTCACCTGAATATCTTCAATGAACGGCGTATCTTCCACCCTGTACCTAAAATATTTTAAATAACAAAGTAATGTGTTTGGAGCATTCTCAGGAAAACCGATCAGTGTTTTAATCTCATCGTCTGTATAATTTTTATTTCCGATCACCTGAACTTTCTCCAGGCGGAAACCAAAAACGACAACGCCTGTCACCACGGCCAAAACGACCAGAATACCGGCAATAAATTTCAGAGCCCGATGACGTTTCGGAACAGTGGTTCTGTCCCCTTCCTCTTCCCAGTCGGCTTCCCCATTTTCATCTTCCTCAAATTCCTGTTCTAAATCTTCAAACTCTTCAAATCCTTCAAATTCCTCAAACTCTTCATCCTGATAATAATTTTTATCCACGGTATATCCACCTATTTTCCCATAATCCTGTCCTTACGGACATCCCTGCAATGTTCAATTCTTGCACCAAGCTGTGTCAAATCTTTGCATATATCCTGATAACCACGCTCTACAAAGATGGAGTTCTCGACGATAGTATCACCTTCCGCCATCAGGCCCGCAATCACAAGCGCCGCGCCGCCCCTTAAATCTTTTGCAGATACATGGCAGCCTCTTAATTTCGCAACTCCGTGAATCACAGCCCTGTTATTTTTTATTTGTATATCCGCCCCCATTTTTCCGAGTTCTTCCGCTGTCCGAAAACGGTTTTCAAAAATATGCTCATAAATTGTTGTCTCACCCCTGGCCGTGGCAAGCACTGCCATCAACTGAGACTGCATATCCGTCGGGAAACCCGGAAATGGTTGGGTATGAATATCCTCAATTGCAAAAAGCCTTCGGGCCGATTTAAGGAAAATCCCCTGATCCGTCATCCGGACCTCACAGCCCATAGCTTCACATATATGCAGAAGATAATGAATATCCTTTTCTTCCGCATTCATAAGTTCAATTTCACCGCCGGTTCCGGCTGCAGCCAGCAGGTATGTTCCGGCGACGATCCGGTCAGTCATAACCGTATATTCTGTATCTTTCAATGAACATTTTCCTAAAACGCCAATCCGTTCTGTCCCGGCGCCATACACGGCAACACCCATTGCTTCAAGGAAGCCGGCCAGGTCAACGACCTCCGGTTCCTTTGCCGCATTCTGTATCCATGTGATCCCTTCGGCCATGGCCCCGGCCATCATCAGATTTTCCGTAGCGCCGACACTTGGATAGGGAAGCACGATCCGTGTCCCGGAAAGCCCCCTGGTCTCACAATGAATCGCTTCATCCTGTTCTTCAATATGTACGCCCATCTGCTCCAGGGCTCTCAAATGGATATCCACAGGACGGGCACCGATCGTACAGCCTCCGGGATAATCCAATACTATACTGCGGCATCGTCCAAGCATAGCGCCCAACAGCAAAATGGAAGAACGCATTTTTCCAATGCATTCTCTGGAAAGATTCTCCAGACTGATCTCTGACGCGTCAATACGAAGCTCCCCATCCTGAAAGGCAGCCTCGCACCCAATACTGCGCAGAATTTCCAACATATACCTTACATCCAGAATGTCCGGACATCCCCGGATAACTGTCACTCCCTGATGTAAAAGAGATGCGGCAATGATAGGCAGCGCCGCATTTTTAGAGCCATGGACAGAAAGCTGCCCCCGAAGCGGCCGACCGCCAGATATTAGATAGGATGACACATTGATTACCTCCGAACACAGACTATAACACATTCTATGCGGAAAGTTTTCAAATGTTCCTGCTATCGTTTAAATTTAATACTGCGAGAGACGCTTAATACCAAGCCGATCTCGCAGAGCAAAAAGCTTACAGAGGTTCCGCCATAACTGATGAAAGGCAGCGGAATTCCCGTATTTGGCAATGTATTGGTAACAACGCCGATATTGATAATAACCTGCAGGCCAATCTGAGCCATAACGCCGATAACGATCAACGCCCCGTACAGATCCGGCGCATTATTCGCAATAATCATACACCGCCAAAGCAGCAAAATAAATAACAAAATAATGGCAATCGCCCCAAACAGACCCAATTCTTCACAGATGATCGAGAAAATCATATCATTATGAGCCTCCGGGACATAGGAAAGCTTTTGAATACTCCGTCCAAGGCCTTTTCCAAAAACGCCTCCGGAGCCGATCGCATAGAGGGCCTGACGGGTCTGATAAGCGGAATCTGACGTTTCCACATGAAGCCACGCTTCAATACGATCCATACGGTAGGCCGCCACTTGCAGGAAAACAAACACCAGCGCCACTCCGGCGCCGACAACACCGGCAAATATTTTATACTGATTGCTTGCCACAAAAATAATAATAAATGACATTCCCAGCATGATAATTCCTGTACTTAAATTAGAAACGGTGACAAGAATGACCATCGGAAGGACCAAAGCAAAACACTTGACTACACCTTTCCAGTTTTTCAACTGTTTAACTCCATTACTCGCCACATGGGCCAGGAAAACGATCAATACTGCCTTAGCCACTTCTGACGGCTGAAACTGAATCGGCCCAATCTGGATCCATCGACGCTGTCCATGGCTGGCTACACCATAGAGAAGAACCACCGCCAGAAGAATATTGATGACCACATAAGCCGGCAGCGTAAATCGTTTCCAGAAATGATAAGGAATACGGCTGACGACTGTCATTCCGACCAGCCCGAGGGCGGCAAACATACACTGACGTCTCAGATAATAAAAAGAGTCGCCGCCATTTTCAATCTGTGAATTATAGGCGCTGGTACTAAAGATCATCACAAGTCCGAAACATACCAAAAAAACAACGAGAAACAAGAGACTGTAGTCAAAATATTTCTCTGTTTTCGTCCGGGTTCTATTCTTTTTTCCATCCATTGCCGTCACTTCCCGTGCCACCAAAAACACCTCTATTCTTTCTCAAGTCTCAATCCGCCAGCCTGTTTCAGACTCAATCTGCCAGCTTGTGAACCAGTTCCTTAAATATACGTCCCCGTTCTTCATAACTTTTAAACATATCCCAGCTTGCACAGGCCGGTGAAAGAAGTACCGCATCACCGCTCTCAGCTTTCTGGGAACAGACTTTTACCGCATCCTCCAGACTTTCCGTCATAATAATATTTTCAAATCCATGACGACGGGCGCATTCAGCAATCTTATTCGCTGTCTCACCAAGCAGTACGAGATACCGCACCTTGCCGTCAAATGCCTCGATCCATTCATCATAAGTACTCTGTTTATCATAGCCTCCGCCGATCAAAATCGTCGGGCGTACCATCGCCTGAACTGCTTTGATCGCTGCATCCGGATTTGTTCCTTTGGAGTCATTATAATAGGAAACTCCCTTTTTTTCCGTCACATACTCAATCCGGTGTTCCACACCCATAAAGGTTGTAATCGTTTCCCGGATCGTTTCCATCGGCACACCCACACAGCGGGCCATAGCTGCGGCCGCCATAATATTTTCCATATTATGAAGTCCGAGGATCTTTAACCCACTGGCACTGCAGATCACTTCGACTTCACCGTCTTTTGCATAATAAATCTTACGGTCATGGAAATAATAGCCTTCCGAAAGGACCTGAGTACTGGAAAAATAAATGACCTGAGGTACTGCCGTCTCTCCGATTGCTCTTGTCAGCGGGTCGTCATAGTTAAGAATGACAAAATCTTCTGCCGTCTGATTTTTCATAATATTTTTCTTAGCATTGACATAGCCTTCCATCGTATGATGTCGATTCAGATGATCCGGCGTCAGATTCAAAATGGCGCTTACTTTCGGATGAAATTCATCGACCGTTTCCAACTGAAAACTGGAAGTCTCTGCCACCACATAAGAATGATCTGTCGTATCCAAAGCCGCACCCGTGTAGGCCGTACCAATATTTCCCACTACAAAAACTTCTTTATAATATTTTTTCAGTATTTCTCCCACCAGGGTCGTCGTTGTTGTCTTCCCATTGGTTCCGGTGATCGCCAGAACAGTTCCTTTCGCAAACTGATCGGCCAGCTCCAGTTCTCCCCAGATAAGGACCCCTGCATCCCGCATACGGTTGACAAAATCCACATCCGTCGGAACTCCCGGGCTCAAAACAGCGATATCCAACTTACGGATCACTTCATCCGTCAGATCGCCGATAATAATCTTAACGTCTTTCTTATCAGGAAGTTTTGCCTGGATTTCCTCTGCTGTAAGGTTCGTATTTCCATCATAAAGAATCAGATCCGCATCTGTTTTCATAAGCAGCCCGGCCGCACCTATACCACTGATCCCTGTGCCGACGACCAGCACTGTTTTATTTTTTAAATCCATATGTATTTCCCTCCTGTTTATCCCAATCTTATTTTTCTGATCATAATGCTAAAAAACCAACAAGACATAGTACCGCTGTCACAATGGAAAATACAGCGACTACCTTTGTTTCCGGCCATCCGCACAATTCAAAATGATGATGGATTGGCGCCATTTTAAAGAAACGTTTTCCTCCGGTCTTTTTAAAATAGGCCACCTGAATGATCACAGAGACAACCTCCACCAGATAGATCAATCCAAAGATGAGAATGAATAACTGCATATTCATCATACTGGCTGTGGCAGCCACAAATCCGCCCAGGGCCAGAGACCCTGTATCTCCCATAAAAACTCTCGCCGGATACACATTAAATAATAAAAAGCCTAACAAACTTCCGGCCACCGCGGATGTGATCGGTGACAGTCCGCTGTCCGTACCAATAGCGACAACTGTAAGGAAAACGGCCACCAGCACAGTAACACTGGAGAGCAGGCCGTCCAGCCCATCCGTAAAGTTTGTTCCGTTCGTTGTTCCCAAAAATACAATAAACATAAAGACAATAAACATCCACCAGGGCAGATGGATATATAAACCATTTTCAAAGCCGCCGCTGAACGGTATAAGAATTCCCGTCCCTGCATCGGTGAAATTCATCATATAATAAATAAAAATTCCCGTGATGATAAACTGTCCAGCCATCTTCTGCAGCGGAGTCAGCCCAAGATTCCGTTTTTTTACCACTTTGATATAATCATCCATAAATCCGACAATACCAAATCCCAGCGTTGAAAAAGCCACCGGAATAATGGCCGGATAGTCCTTCATATAAAACAGGGAAGTAATGATCACACTGACAATAAAAATCACACCGCCCATGGTCGGCGTTCCGGATTTTTTCTGATGGGCCGCTGGTCCCTCATCCCGGATAAACTGTCCGAATTTTAATTTTTGAAGAAATGGAATAACTACAGGGCACAACAGCGCACTGATAGCAAAAGCAATAATTGCCGGTAATACAATTGTATATTTCATAATTACACCTCTCGTTGAATTCTTTCGTATTCTGTCCAAATTAAAAATTATAATACCTTACCACTGCCTTGTAAAGTATTCAGGACAAATTGTCCCCTGTTTCTTCCTGTATTTCCTCCTGTTTATCCTCCGGAAACAGGTAAGGCAGCACCATTTGATAAATTTCGCTCATCACCGGCGCCGCGATCGTACCGCCATAATAGGTCCCCACTGGCTCATCGATCAGAATAATACCGATGATCTTCGGGTCATCCACCGGAGCGAAACCAATAAAAGAAGCAATATATTTTCCCGATCCCCGGGGCAGCTTCTGAGACGTCGCCGTCTTTCCGCCGACAGAATATCCGGCCACCTGGCCGTTTTTCCCGGTTCCTTCCGAGACAACCAATCCTAAAAGCTCTTTCATCGTTTCCGATGTCTCGGAACTGATCGCTCCGGATTTCACCGGATAATTAAATACGGTCTGCTCATTTCCCTCCGCGTCCGTCGTATACATTCCCAGATGAGGAGTTACCAGATTTCCACCGTTAATGACGGCGCTCACCGCCCGTAAAAGCTGCAGCGGCGTGATCTGGAAGGACTGACCGAAAGATATGGTCGCCAGTTCGACAGCTCCCACATTTTCAATTTTATGCATGATCGAAGCGGCTTCTCCGGGAAGATCCACTCCGGTTTTTTCAAAAAGTCCCAGTTTTTCAAAATATTCATAAAGACCTTCGATGCCCACCCGGGCGCCCACATCCATAAATACCGGATTACAGGAATTCATAAATCCCTCGGTAAAGGTCTCGGTTCCATGACCGCCCGTCTTGTGGCACCGAATTTTCCTGTCGGCCACAATCCGGAATCCCGGACATGAAAAAGTATCATTTAAAGTTACCACATTTTTCTCCAGAGCCGACGTGGCCGTAATGATTTTAAATGTGGAACCGGGTTCATATGTATCATTAATGCAGCCGTTACGCCACATTTGATTCAGCAGATCCTGAGTATTGACGCCCGCATCGGCTGTGATGGAAGGGATCAAGGTAAACGGTTCATTCAGATTAAATTCCGGAACGTTGACCATGGCGTAAATTTCGCCGTTCTGCGGATCCATAAGAATAACGGAAACACTTTTTGCCTGTTTCTGTTTCATCACTTTCTCAGCCACCTGGGTCACGTAGGATTGAATGTTATGATCCAGGCTCAGATGAAGACTCTCTCCCATTACCGGATCTATCCGGGTCTCCGCGCTGTTCTCCACTTCAATTCCCCGGACATCCGTGACTGTGAGGATTCGTCCTTCTTCACCCTGAAGATAATCGTCATATATGACCTCCAGGCCGATGATTCCCTGATTATCACCGCCGGTAAAACCAATAATCTTTGCGGCCAGCTCATCATAGGGATAGTATCTGGAATAATCCTCATCTACCATGACGCCATCCAGCTTATAGCTGCGGATCAAATCGCCGGTTTCCTTCGGCACATTCGATTGGATGCGCTCGATTGAGGACACCTTCTCCACCCGTTTCCGAACCTTTTCCGAATCCATCTCCAATGTCTCAGACAATACCTTGACTACAGTCTCCGGATCCGTAATCTGGTTATGGATCACGGAAATCGTACATACCGACTGATTCGTGGCCAGAGCCACGCCATTTCTGTCGTAAATAATTCCCCGTTCCGCTTTGATGACCCTCTCCCTTTCATGAAGATCATCCGCGCGTTCTTTGTAATGCTGGGAACGGTTTACCATGATGTACCACATACGAGCAAGAAGTACTGCCAGCAGAAATGTCATCATTAGCAGAACAACAAGCATTTTCCTGCGCTGATAGGTTCTTGTTTCCATGAAACCTCTCCACGGACATTTAGTATACTATATTAATGCCCCTCTCAGTTTATGCCATTCTGCTCCATATATTCGGCCAGATCATCCCA
>CATZYB010000075.1 GCA_958426095.1 uncultured Lachnospiraceae bacterium | reverse complement strand
GAAGGCGATGTTGTTATACACCGTCATGGATGGGAAAAGCGCATAGCTCTGAAAGACTGTATTGACATTCCGTTCAAAGGGCTCCTTTTCCTCAATGGACTCGCCTTCAACCCATATACTTCCATCCGACGGTTCTTCAAAACCGGCGATCATCCGGAGCGTTGTTGTCTTTCCGCATCCGGAGGAACCGAGAAGCGTCAAAAATTCGCCCTCTTCAACCTTTAAATTCAAATCCTTTACCACATGATTTGTTCCGTATATTTTATTTACGCCATCCAGCTCAACGATGTATCCCACCAAATCGCCTCTATTCATTTTCTTCTCGATCAAAGAGCCTTCGTTCCTCTTTCTCCGGTACGAATACGCACAACCTCTTCAATATTACGAACGAAAATCTTTCCGTCGCCGACATGGTCTGTCGCGCATACTTCTCTGACTTTCATAATGACAGGCTCCACGTCCTTATCTTCGACAACGACTTCGACACAAATTTTAGGAAGAAGATTAATGGTCGTCTTAAATCCTTTAATCTCATTGACGGCGCCTTTTGTATCTACAATACCCTTCTGAGTACCGCAGCCCATAACCGTCGAAATGGTCATACCGCCGCACTTAATTTCATCTAATATTTTTTTAATCTCTTCCAGCTTTTCCGGTCTGATGATCATCACTAATTCTTTCATAAAAAATCCTCCTGATTACAAAATTAAGGGGCTGTCATTCCTGACAGCCCCTTCGCTCTGTGTTGTTCTTATTTAATTTAAAGATATCATATGCCATCTTTCCCAACAATTCAATCCAAAAAATTGACCATTTTTCTACTACTTTTTAAGTATTTCCTACTCCTTTTCTTTAATCATCTTAAATAACTGAACCCGGTTTTTTATACCCAGTTTTCTGTAAATATTCAGTATATGCTTTTTCAGAGTATTCGGCGTAATGGTCAGTTCTCCGCAAATCGTGGGATTGTCTTTGCCCTCCATCAACAGCCTTAAAATGGTTTCCTCCCTCCGGGTCAGCTCATAAGCCTCCACGGCGGCAGAGACCGTCAGCTTTTCCGCAAGAACATTGCCGCTCTCTTTATTTTTATATAAACGATAAGCCATATGGTCTTTCAGCAAATCCAGCAAGAATATATCGTCGTACTCAAAATCCGGCTTTCCCAGAGTCCGGTAAAAGGTGACGACACCGACGAACTCCTTATTCTTCGCAAGAATCATCTGCAGTGAATAGTGCCAGTTATTTGGTTTGTAGACTCGTTTATAATATTCGGTCTGAATCCGCACGTCATCCGAGATAATATCCGTCTCTCTGTAAATTAAGGGCTGGCCGCTGTACAATATGCCCCGGCTGTAATCCAGGATATCATAACTTTCTGAAAGATTTTCTTTACAGTGATAAAACACCGGACTGGAAAGCTTATTTTTTTCGTCGCCGGATGCCAGAAAAAAATCCGCGCTGTCAAAATCCAACAGCAGCCCAATCTGCTCAAGAAACTGCTTTCTCATATCGTTCAGACTCTCTGTCGTATATATATTATAAATAATATTATTCAGCATAATCCAGTCATTGGTTTCCAGCGTTCTCATTGTATTTCCTTCCCTTTAGATTTCAGCAATATCCACCACCGACAAATTATTCAGGCTGGCATTTTCCAGACTGGTCACAAGGGCCCTGGCCGTATCCAGGGATGTGAGACAGGTCACGCCGGTTTCAATCGCATTCCGGCGAATCAGGAAACCGTCTCTGGACTTATCCCGGCCATGGGTCGGCGTATCGATAATCAAATCCACTTCTCCGGCCAGAATCAAATCCAGCACATTCGGAGAACCGTCATGAATTTTGTTAATCCGGGTGGCCTTCATGCCGTTTTCATTCAGCACCGCCGCCGTACTGCGGGTTGCATAAATTTCATAGCCCAAATCATAAAACCGTTTGGCAATCGGAATCAGTTCTTCTTTATCCGAATCCTTCACTGTGCAAATCATTTTCTTTGTCCGAGGCAGATTGATGCCTGCGCCCAGGAAGGATTTATATAAAGCTTCATGGAAATCCCGCGCAATACCAAGAACCTCTCCGGTGGATTTCATTTCCGGTCCAAGGCTGATTTCCGCGCCGCGGAGCTTCTCAAAGGAGAATACCGGCTGCTTGATGGCGATGTAGTCGGATTTTTTCTGCAGTCCCGGCTCATAACCCAGTTCTTTAATGGTTTTTCCGACAATCACTTTGGAAGCGATGTCCACGATCGGAATTCCTGTCACCTTGCTGATATACGGAACCGTACGGCTGGACCGCGGATTAACCTCGATGACATATACCTCATTGTCATGAACGATAAACTGAATATTCAAAAGACCTTTCACATGAAGGGCTCTGGCCAGACGGCCAGTGTAATCCTCCAGCTTTTCGATGATCTCATCCGACAGGCTTTGGGCCGGATAAACAGAAATACTGTCGCCGGAATGAACGCCGGCCCGCTCAATATGCTCCATGATTCCAGGAATCAAAATATCGTTGCCGTCGCATACGCCGTCGACTTCCACTTCCTTGCCGACCAGATATTTGTCAACCAGAATCGGATGTTCCTGAACATCCCGGTTGATAATGGCCATAAACTCAACGATATCCCCATCATTGACCGCAATCTGCATACCCTGTCCGCCGAGAACATAGGAAGGACGCACCAGAACCGGATATCCCAGTTCATTGGCCGCCTGCAACGCTTCTTCCGTTGTAAATACGGTTGTGCCCGCCGGACGTGGAATCTTGCACTGCTCAAGGATTTCATCGAAACGCTCCCTGTCCTCAGCCGCATCCACGTCATCCGAACTTGTTCCGAGAATCGGCACGCCCATTTTCATGATGGCTTCCGTCAGCTTGATAGCCGTCTGACCGCCGAACTGAACGACGGCGCCGTCCGGTTTTTCCAGACGGACAATATTTTCCACATCCTCCGGCGTCAGCGGTTCAAAATAAAGTTTATCTGCAATATCGAAATCCGTACTTACCGTTTCCGGGTTGTTATTTATAATAATCGTCTCATAACCTGCGTCAGCCAGCGCCCACACACTGTGTACGGAACAATAATCGAACTCGATACCCTGACCGATCCGGATTGGTCCGGAACCGAGGACAATGACCTTTTTACGCATGTTGTCTCCCGGCTCTACCTCATTCTGGCTGCCAAAGCAGGAATAGTAATATGGTGTTTCCGATTCAAATTCGGCGGCGCAGGTGTCTACCATTTTAAATGCGGCAATGATATTGTTGCGGTAACGCATCGCCTTAATTTCAGCCTCGCCCTTTCCGGTAAACTGGGCGATAGCTTTATCCGGGAATTCCATCCGTTTGGCTTCTTTCAGAAGTTCCACGGTCAGTTCTTCGGTTTTTAAACGGTTTTCCATATCAACCAATACTTTGATTTTATTCAAGAACCACATATCAATTTTATTAATGGCATGGATTTTTTCGATATCATAGCCCCGGCGGAATGCTTCGGCAATGTAGAACAGACGATGGTCGTCGATGAGATAAAGAGCCTTTTCCAGTTCCTCATCGGAAAGCTCACCAAAACCGCCGTAATTTAAGCTGTAAATATTCTGTTCCAGAGAACGGAGGGCTTTCATCAGAGCGCCCTCAAAGTTCGGGCAGATACTCATAACCTCGCCGGTGGCCTTCATCTGGGTCGTCAGTGTACGTTTTGCGCTGACAAATTTATCGAAAGGCCATTTCGGAATTTTCACCACGCAGTAGTCCAGCGCCGGTTCAAAGCTTGCATAAGTCTTTCCGGTCACGGCATTTTTAATCTCATCCAGGGCGTAACCAAGGGCGATCTTAGCCGCAACTTTAGCGATCGGATAGCCGGTCGCCTTAGAAGCCAGGGCCGAAGAACGGCTGACACGAGGGTTTACCTCGATAACGCAATATTCAAAGCTGTCCGGATTTAAGGCATACTGAACGTTACAGCCGCCGGTGATCCCAAGCTCCGTGATAATATTTAAGGCCGATGTACGAAGCATCTGATATTCTTTATCCGCCAGTGTCTGGGACGGAGCCACAACGATACTGTCTCCGGTATGAACGCCGACAGGGTCGATATTTTCCATGTTGCAAACAGTGATACAGTTGCCGTAGCTGTCCCGCATCACTTCGTATTCGATTTCCTTCCAGCCGCCGATATAGCGCTCGACCAACACCTGACCGACACGGCTTAAACGCAGGCCGTTGCTGGCAATTTCTTTTAATTCTTCCAGCGTGTGAGCGATACCGCCGCCGCTGCCGCCCAATGTATAGGCCGGACGGATGACCACCGGATACCCGATTTTTTCAGCAAATTCGATACAGCCCTTTAATGTGGTACAGACTTCGCTGGCCGCGCATGGCTCGCCGATTTTCTCCATCGTTTCTTTAAATTCCAGACGGTCTTCCGCCTTCCTGATCGTCTCGGAAGTCGTACCGATCATCTGAACCTTTTTCTCATCCAGAAATCCCGATTCATAAAGCTCCATGGCAATATTTAACGCAGCCTGGCCGCCCAGGGTCGGCAGAATACTGTCCGGTTCTTCTTTTTCAATAATTTTCTTAAGCACATCCACATTTAACGGCTCGATATAGACTTTATCCGCAATATGCTTATCGGTCATGATGGTTGCCGGGTTCGAGTTGACAAGAACAACCTCAATGCCTTCTTCTTTCAGAGAACGGCAGGCCTGTGTGCCGGCATAATCGAACTCTGCGGCCTGACCGATGATAATCGGACCGGAACCAATGACTAACACTTTTTTGATATTATTTTTCTTAGGCATCTTTCGCAACCTCCATCATATTAATAAACTTGTCAAAAAGGAACCCTGTATCCTGCGGGCCGCCGCAGGCTTCCGGATGGAACTGAACTGTAAACGCGTTTTTCCCAAGATAATGAAGTCCCTCCATCGTGGCGTCATTGGCATTTCTGAAACTTATTTCCGCAACGCCGTCCGGAATTGATTTGGAAGAAACTACATAGCCGTGATTCTGGGTCGATATATAGACCCGTCCGCTTACCAGGTCCTTCACCGGATGATTGGCGCCCCGGTGTCCCCATTTCATCTTTCGGGTATCCGCACCGTTGGCCAGGGCCAGAAGCTGATGTCCAAGACATATACCAAACATCGGTATATCCGCGTCAAAAAGTTTTTTCACCTCAGCCACAATCGGCATACAATCCTTCGGGTCCCCAGGGCCATTGGAAAGCATAATACCGTCCGGAGCGTCCGCCATAATTTCCTCCGCCGAAGTGTAGGCCGGATAAATCGTCACAGCGCAATCTCTTTTTGCAAGCTCTCTGGCAATATTTCTCTTTGCGCCAAAGTCCATCAGCGCCACTTTATATTTCCCGTCGGAAAAATGTTCTTTCTCAGAACAGGTCACCTTTTTAACCACATCCGCGGCTTTGAATGCCCGGATCTTTGGAAGGATTTCTTCCAGATTAAAATGTTCATTTGTGGTGATCATGCCATTCATCGTCCCCTGACTTCTCAGAATCTTCGTCAGCGCCCGGGTATCGATGCCTTCAATTCCCGGAATATCATGCGCCTTTAAAAATTCGGACAGACCGCATTCATTCCGGAAATTGCTCGGCGCCGCTGCCAGCTCTCTAACAATAAACCCATCCGGCCAAGGTCTGTCATCTTCCATATCGTCAAAGCATACACCATAATTTCCAATTATTGGATATGTCATGACAACGGCTTCCCCGGCATAGGATGGGTCTGTAAGAATCTCTAAATATCCCGTCATCGACGTATTAAAAACGATTTCACTGATAATCTCTTTCTGTGAACCAATGCTTGTTCCTTCAAAGACCGTGCCATCGGCTAGTATTAAAAATGCCTTCATTCAATCACCTGTCCCTTTCTTATCCCTGTCCCGGCCGCGCCGGAGCCGTCGGGTATAATTATTCACATTTTGCTTAATATGTGCATAAATATAAGCATTTTGCCCTATTTTTCCAAAAAAAAAGAGTGATTCGTGAATTTTATTCCGAATTTCTTTTTCTTTCATATCTGACAAAAAACCCTAAATTGGTAAAAGTATACCACAAGGTTTTTAGAAAAACAACCTTTTCCTTCAATTTTTTTAGCCCTAAAAAGTATTTTGTTAAAATCCGAATAAATTTTATTTATCAATTCCGCTCTATTTGCATATATTATACAAAACAAATCCAGGAAACAAACTATGCCAGAAACAAATTTGATTGATAAGGGACAGCTCCGTATCTCTGCAGTTTCCGAACAGGGAAATGTCCCGATCGACAACGCAACTATTGAAATCTCCTCCACCGGCGAACCGGACCGGATTCTGGAACAGATCACCACGGATAACAGCGGCAACAGCGATACCATCGAACTGGATGCCCCTCCTGTGGAATACAGCCTTGAACCGGGAGATACTCAGCCCTATTCGGAATATAATCTGAAGATCACTGCACCGGGATTTGAAGAGGTTGAGATTTCCGGCATTCAGATTTTATCCGGAGAACTCGGACTGTCCAACGTCCGGATGACTCCCATCGTCACCCAGACGCCGGCTTACAATCCTCTGGTCATCGGCGCCCATACCCTCTGGAAACTCTATCCGCCGAAAATCGCTGAAGCGGAAATTAAAGATATGGATGAAACGGGTGAAATCGTCCTCAGCCGGGTCGTTATCCCGGAAACCATCATCGTCCACGACGGACCGCCAACGGACAACAGCGCCGCCAACTATTTTGTTCCTTTCCGGGACTATATTAAAAATGTGGCTTCCAGTGAGATTTATGCGACCTGGCCCGAATCATCCATCATCGCCAACGTCCTCGCCATTCTTTCTTTTACCCTGAACCGGGTTTACACCGAATGGTACAGGAACAAGGGATTTGACTTTACTATTACTTCTTCGACAGCCTACGATCACTTTTTTGTCTATGGACGAAACGTCTATGAAAGTATCTCCCGGGTTGTGGATACGATTTTCTCCAACTTCTTATCCCGGCCGAATGTTCGACAGCCGATCCTCACCCAATATTGCGACGGCAAACGGGTCAGCTGTCCGAACTGGATGTCCCAGTGGGGCTCCAAAGCTCTTGGAGATCAGGGCTACACACCGCTGGAAATCATCCGCTATTATTACGGAAACGATATGTACATCAATACTGCTGAACAAATCAGCGGCATCCCGTCGTCATGGCCCGGCGCAGATTTATCCGTCGGTTCCACCGGCGCCAAAGTCCGTCAGATGCAGGAACAGCTTAACCGGATCTCTCAAACCTATCCGGCCCTGCCATCCGTCACAGCCGATGGCATTTACGGAGAAAATACCCGTCAGGCCGTCGCAGACTTTCAGCGTGTTTTCGGTTTGCCGATAACCGGCATTGTCGACTACCCGACCTGGTTTAAGATCAGCGATATCTACGTGGCCGTCACACGGATTGCCGAATTACAATAAAAATATTAATAAGCTATTCGTTCACCTGATGTTTAGCGAAAATCTTCCGGGAAAATACAAAGCTTAAAACGGTCAGCACAAATGCCGCAGGAACTGCCCATATGGCATAAAGGAGTCCGCTGTTTATTTGTTCTGCCGACATCAAAGAAACAAACTGGGCATGATATATAGGAAACAGTCCGATGATGCGAAACAGCGGATTGGTCTCTGAAACAGGCAGCATAATCGGAAATAAATAAGCTGCTGCTGAAAAAGTCAGCGCCGCCATCTGATTTTTAGACAAAGCAGAAAAAAATAAAGTCATTGCGGCGGCGCTGACCGCTCCGGTAACAGCCAACAGACATTGATATTTAAGCAGCGTACCGCAGGTTATATTAAAAGGTATATATCCTTCCGTAAAAATCAAGGGTGCAAACAGGATGCTGCAGTCCAGCCCTTCATTTCCGTAAAGCCAGAAGGCTATCAATAAATTAACCGCAAGACCCCCCAAGGTTACTATGAGAGCCGCTGCAAATCCGGCAATAATCTTTGCCGCGGCACACTTTGTTTTTCCATATTTACTTGATAAAATAATATGGTCGACGCCGCCGTACTCCGCCGAATAAACCGGGGCCGTCATTATGATAATGACTAATGAAAGAAAAATAATTATTTTAACCATATCCTGGCTCACGCCAAGCCACCCGTCCACATATCCCACATTAATTTTCTCATCGCCGAATACGTCGGAAACCGTCAGTCCGTTCCAATTGCCATCAATATCTGAAAACCGGGCGCACACCGCAGACTGTATAGCATTTTGATAAAGATATTTTGCGTTGATATCCGATTCCACATAAAAATCCGCCAGCATCTGTCCTACCTTTTCATCCGTCAGCGGTCCGCTGTATTTTTTTGCAATGGCCTTATCGATTTCCACAGCCTCTCTGCCGGTTCCTTCCCGGCTGATACCGTCGAAGGCATGCTTATTCTGGTAGGTTGAAAACATGAATAATATCGATATTAAAAACAGGCCAAGCAAAAAAAACTGTGTCAGACGCCTCGAAAAAATTTTTCTCAGTTCAAACCGAATCAATCTTGCCATCATTCATTCCCCCCTTTGAAATAATAAAGATATAAATCTTCTAAATGAGGTTCCACCAAAACAGCGCCCGGAAAAGGCATGGATTCAGAAATTATCCGAAGAACCGTTTGGTTATTTTCCATATTCCGCAGATTGCTTACATTGAACCGAGACGCATACTGTTCTGCCTTTTCGGCCGGAATAATACATTCCCAAACCTTTCCCCGTATTTCAGACGTGATTTCCCGGGGTTTTCCGTAATGAAGTATCTTTCCTGATTTCATCATAATAATTTTTTCAGCGATAAATTCCACATCGGACACAATATGCGTCGACAGGATCACGATGCGGTCTTTTGAAAAAGCGCTGATCAGATTCCGGAACCTCACCCGCTCTTTCGGGTCCAGTCCGGCCGTCGGCTCATCCAAAACTAAAATACGCGGGTCATTTAACATAGCCTGAGCAATCCCCAGACGCTGTTTCATTCCTCCGGAAAAAGTGCGGATTTTTTGCCGGCTGTTTTTTGTAAGTTCCACCGCCCCAAGCAATTCTTTCGATTTTTCCCTTGCCTTCCTGTCATCCAGTCCCTTTAGTGCAGCAATATATAAAAGATAATCCAATGCGCTGAAACCCGGATAATAGGGAAACTGCTGCGGCAAATACCCCAGATACTTCCGGTAATCTTCGCCAAGAACTTCGATTTTCCGCCCGTTCAAAGCTACTCTCCCTGACGTGGGCTCCTGAATTCCGCAAACCAGACGCATTAATGTCGTTTTCCCTGCGCCATTTCTTCCTATTTACAAACTGTACTTTTTCTACTATAACCTCTGATCCTATTACTGGGATATTTACTATAACCCTGTCCGGGAACATAACCACACTCTCTAAGTATTTTAGCACAAAATCTATCTTTAGATTTTTCTCCTCTGTGATATACTGGCTGATTTCCTCATCTATGTTATCTATGATCCTATCAATATCTTTTATATCCTCCGTCTTTTCTTCACACCTTTTTAGATCCTCTTCAATAACAGAAATCTTATTTTCCAGCTCATTATTTTTTCTTTGATAGTCCTCTTTTGAAATCACGCCGTCTAAATAACTATCTAAGAGCCTATCTTTTCTGGATAGTTCCCGGTTAAGGTCTACTTGAGAATATACAGAGCTTTTCTTCATTATTGACTCTCTTAGGCTGTATATCCACTGTAACATATCTTCTTTAATTTGCTCTGTATTTGCTGATAACTGGTCTGCTATAATCTGCATCATTTTCATAAGATCACTGTAAGAAATAGTTTCATTATCACACCCATTAAGATTAACCTCTCCGGCGTTTCCATTTGCTGTAGTCTTTTTTCTTACCTTTCCACCATTTTGAATTTTACGGCTACAAGTCCAATATTCCTGAGAGCAATCTTTTGATTTCTGCTTTCTCCAGTAAGTAGATCCACATTCCCCACAGATTATTTTTCCACTGAAAGAGTAGCCGCTTACTTTCTTTCCACGTTTTTTACATCCGTAATAATTTACACGGCTTTCCCTGATTTTACATAGCTCACTCCATTCCTCCGGCGTGATAATAGGGGGAAAAGCATTTTCAACTCTAATCCACTCCTCAGGAGGATTGAAAGTAACTTTTTTCGTACTAAAATCTCTTCTTTCCCGGTTAATAATCATCACACCCATATTTTTCTCATCATATACCATTTGAGGAATACTCTGAGCTTTCCATAACTTTCCTACAGTGTTCCTATACCCCATATTATTTAGTATATTTGCTACTTCTGTACTTCCCTTTCCCTGTAAAACCAGCTCACACATTAAACGCCGTACTTTAGCCTGTTCTGGATTTATTACATAAGCTCCATCTTTTTTATCCCATCCATACACATTCCCGGATCCTTGTAACCTTATCTTTTCCCCAGCTTTAGCCTTTTCTTTTCTTCTGTTATGGTAATTGTGAAGCTTTTTACTTAGATTTCTACTATACTCCTCAGCCATGATAGCCTTAATTCCTGTAATAAGAGCATCCTCAGCCGGAGTAAAAAATTTTCCCTCTAAATAAATATATAGCCTTTTCCCGGTCTGTAACAATCGGTCTACAAATAAATACCAGTCTTTTGTATTTCTCATTAACCTGTCCTGATCTTTAATACAGATAATGTCAAATTTATCTTTGCACATATCTTCATAAAGTCTCTGGTACTCATCCCTCTTTTTTACTGTGGTACCTGATTTCCCCCTATCTACATACTCATCTACAAGCTTACCTCCAAGCTCCCGGATAGTGGTTCTATTTTCTTCTATCTGGAGCTCTATAGCGTTAAGCTGTTCCTCTTCTTCTGTAGATACTCTGGCATAATATACCACCCGGTACCCATCAAATAGTAAATTTCCCCTGTGCATCCTGTGTCCTCCTGTTCAAACTTATTATTTATGTTTTGAATAATATGTTAATGATATTATACACCTTTAAGAAAATATGTCCACATATTTCTCTATTCTTTATTATTAACCTCAGATACTCCTCAAATTTAGACAAAAAAAATAAGGCTACCAGCCTTTACTCTGGTAGCCTTTCTCAAAATAATTCAT
>CATZYB010000074.1 GCA_958426095.1 uncultured Lachnospiraceae bacterium | reverse complement strand
TGATCCATGTCGCTTTGAATAGCTTCAATCAGATTTTTCCGAATATAATACGCTGTAGAAACATCTATTATATTCGATACAGCTTTATATTTCGTCTGGCCCTCCATCATAATATCCAAGGCGTCCTGTCCATTTTTTGTTGTTGGTCTTACATCGTTCAAAAACACTTCTCCAGCCGCATCCATAAATATCGGCCGGGCCTTTGCTGATATTCCAGTTATCCCCTTGTGTTTCCAATAAATTCGATACAATTGCTTTTTGGATGTTAAAAAAGGAGCCGCAATAACAGCTCCCTCAACGATATATCTCCATCTTCCATCCTTATCAACCGGATGTTCTAATCGCATTTCCCATGTTCCATTAAGTTCGGCATCAATAATACAGGATTTCGGCACCAGAGTTATATTCCCGTTCATGTCAAAATCCGTATTATTTGCATTATATATCTCAATCATTACCGGCACCTCCAATGAGGAATTGCTTTTACAACAAATCCTTTTGAAACAGATATGGTATTCTGGCCGGGTTGAAGATAAAGATTTTCGAAATCGCCTTTTCCGATATTATTGACGATTGTCTTGTCCGGAAGATATATGAGGCGCCGCTCTGTATCTAAAATTACTGAACCATTCAATTTCACCTCGAAAACATTTCCATTAACAGATATGGTGCAGACCCCGATACCAGAAATAAAATAATCCGGAAAAGCCACCTCTCCCGGATTCCATGACAAATCTTTTAAATCATATTTTTCTTTTCCTGACCTCAGGTATTCCAATCCGTCTTTGGTAATAAACGTTGCGGTAAAATCACCTATTCTTCGCCCTTTATGCTCATTGTCACTTAGATTCACACGGGCAATTCTATAATAGTAATCAGGGTTATCCGAAAATACCAATTCACCATTTGTTCCCGACAACCATTTCTGTATTTTCCGCCATCGCTTAGACCATTTATCTTCCGGCCCTATGTAATTCATTGGAACAGCTATCTCGGTACTTTCAAAGCGCCCTTCATCTTGTAAATATGTTCCGTTGACTCCCGGCACTTCGATTTCTCTGTAGGCCCGCTTGGCCGCTGGAATACTTGGACGTTCTTTTATAAAGGCTTTCAAAGATGAGCTTCTTATGTCATTGTACTGAATATCAAGCATAGCTTACCCCCTTTGAAGCTCTCTGGCTTCCGACCTTTGATGATATCTCTTTGATCACCATTTCAGTGATGAGCTGATACAGTCTTTTATCTCCAATGGTGATATTATTCACAGCCTTTATTTCCAGACTCTTAATGGCTTCTATTAAAAGTTTCGCCAGCAAAGAATTGTTCTGCTGTATTTCATCGCGAATATACTGCTTTAAAAGGCTTATCAGCATGACCGCCTCTGGTCCAGCTTCTCCACCGCCCATAAGATTATCGCCATTCGCTCCAAATATGGTCGGTCGATTTAATATCGCCCCTTTGGCATACCACTCAACATCAAATTTTGGCGCCTTCGGTGGCATCAGGCTAAATCCGCCAGTGATCTTAAAGTGTGGAAGTTTGATTTTTGGCAACCAGTTAAATGAAAATAGATTCTTTACTGCATTGGCAACACCTGAAAAGAAATCTCCAATACCTTGCCCCATTCCCTTTATTTCGCCAATCGATGCCCTTATAAAATCGACCACAAAAGCAGCCACACTGTTTACTGCATTCCTGAACCACTCACATTTATTGTACAGTGTTACAAAAATGGCTATAATGGCTGCTACAGCGCCAATAACACCTGCAAACTTTAATGCCGTCCCTAGCACCTTGGCCGCTGCCGTTCCGCCATTCATAAAGCCTATCATACTTGATATTCCCATGCTAACGTTGCCAATAGTACTAAACAGCGTAGATGATACCGCCACCAACGCAAGCGCAATACCTATGACAGCTTGTACGCTCGTCGGCAATTTGTTAAATTTCCCTAATAATTCAGCTACAATCTTTGTAACTTCCGTAACTATCGGTGCAACCGTTTCTGCCAGTTCCGCTGTAGCTTCTTTCATATCCGCTGTAGCCTGGTTGCCTTCAACCAAATTTTTATTATTTTCCTGCCACTTCTTTCCCGCCTCTGTGAGTCCCTGACTTGCAAGTTCTTGCATAATCAGATTGGTGCGTTCGGATTCACTGCTGCAAGCAGCCAGCCTCTCATTAAATTCATCCTCTGATGTACCAGCCCAATTAAGGACATCAGCGAACGTCCCTGTCACTTGTCCTACCTTAACAGTTTCATTAATGGCTTCGGCCAATCCATCAATGGGTATGCTGTCCCCGTATTTTGCCCAGGCTCCAATAGTTCCCTCTGTAATTTGTGTCAGTTCTTCCTGAGACAGTCCAATGGCCTGAAGATTTGCCGTCGTCGTCGCAGCCGTCTGATCATCCTCAAGAACTCCAAAAAGTTTCCTGTAGGTCTGTTCAGTTTCTTCTGCTGTATAACCCGCAAGTTCACTGGATGATTCCAGAGATGCCATGATTTTCCGGTATTCTTCCGTAGCTGGCACCAAGGCTGTTGCTCCAGCTAAAATGCCTGCTGCAGCCGTCGAAATGCCACTCAGTTTATCACCGACATTTTTAGCTTTTTCGCCTAAATCATTCAGTTTTTTTGTATATTGCTCAGTTTTATACGCACCACTCTTTAATTTTTCTTCAACATCAGCCAATCCACGCTTATAATTATTCAGAGATGTCTGTGCCTGATTCAACTGGCTCTTTTTATCTTGGATTGCCTTTTCATCTCTTTCTTCCGCAGATTCAAGTTCTTTTAATTGACGTTCGAGCATAGTGGCTTTATCTGTATAGTCTTTTGTCTGTTTTGTCAAATATTCTTGTGTCGCTCTCAGCTTATCCAGGCTCTTTGTATTTTCGTCCCAAGTCGATTTTACCAGATTAAATGCTGTACGATTTTCCTGAATAGAGGCATTTACTTCTTTCAAGCTTTTATTAAAATCAACCGTTCCATCCGCCTTAAAAACAAGACCAACACGTTTCAGATCATCTGCCATACATTTCCCTCACCTCCCACTGCCGCTTTAGGCAAAAAATCTCATAGCACTGGTTAAAAAAAATCGGGTCTGCATTCCAGAATTCATCTTCGCTCATTCCCATTTCTTTTGCTGCTACCATATACTCAGGCCACTTAATATCTAAGGCGCCACACTCGCCTTCGCCTGTTTTTTTTTACTATAAGCCTCGTATTCTTTCCGGAACGCTTTTAATACACGTTCAATGTCTTTAGTGTCCGGCGGAACCAAGGCAAGCGCTTCATCAAAAGTAATGCTTCGGCCGTTGCTTCGAATCATTGCATAAATGATATTGGCTGCCATATCAAAGCTTTCTTGTTCTGTCAAGCTTTTGGGATTCTTCTCCGCTTTTTTCGCCAGGCGATAATATCCTTTTTGCTTCTGCATATAATATATTGTGCCAAAATTAACTTTGATAGTAAGTCTTGTCCCATCCATCAAATCGATAAAATGCCCTTTCACTCGTCCACCTCTTTATCCTGCAATCGCCGTTTCCAAATCATCATTAGCAAGAATTGGTTTTCCAAAAAATTTTTCCTCCGTCAATGTTTCAGGAAAATTTGATGCTGAGGAATCTGCTTTGGAACGTATATTGCCTTTTTCATCGAAAGCATATGCTTTGATGGTAATTGTATCCGTCTGTTCCGAGAAAGACTCCTCTCTTGTAGAAGCTTCGTCGCTATTCTCTACGAGCTTACATTTCGGAAACCATTCATAACGCACATGCCCACCTTTTAACTTGACAACTTTGCCATATGCAAAAAATGGTCTTTCGTTTTTGGAACCACTAAGAATAAGCCCACTGGTTTCCACTTTTTCGCCTCGCATTCTCGCAATTGTATCCGCCGGAAAAGCAATAACCTCTACTTCGATGCTAATTGATGACATTGCGCTTTCTGTATCGTACACCTCGCCGCTTGCATAGACGTCATTAGATTCTGCGTTTTCGGTCACTGTCACTTTTTTGACGACGGCGGTCCGTTCAACATCCGGCTCATAATTCTTTGTCCATTCTTTATCTTCTGTCATCGTGTTAAAACAGATATACTGTGCTCCGACTGTTTCTTTTATAGGCGGCCGTTTTGTTGTTATTGACATCTTTTCCTCTCCTTTCTATCTGAATAACTCTTTTTCAATCGCTTCATAATATTTCCCTTTATTCCTCTCAAACACTGTTTTTATATGGGGTGTCCCTCGCATTTTTCTGGTACCGCGTTCAACCATCGGGCCATAATACTTCCCCCACCCAACTTCGATCTCGCGCTTAAATCTTCCGCTTGTTACAGTATTGATCAAATGCGTATATCCCCGGCCATTCATCGATGACCTTGGTCTTGGCAGCTTTCGCACGTCTATGACAAGCATATTTGCTCCCTTTTCCAATGCTTTTAAAACTTTTTCCTCGTTGACCTCATACTGTTTGAGTAACTCTTCGAGTTCGTCAAAGCCCTCTGTATCCGTATCATTCGCCATCCTCAATCACATCCAAACCAAAATATGTATGCCATGTTCTTGCAAAGATTGGATCACTCTCAACATATTCATGGTTAAATAATGGATGCTGGCCAATCTTCCGAAGTTTTTCTCGCAACTCTTTAAATTTCTCATGTTGTGGCGTTCTAGACCAGAAGGATATCTGATAAGTGACAATATTGTGGTAATCTTCCCCAGATGCCATCTCGTCCTGCTCCGCATAGGGCCAATAGACAATTCTGGGATATTTGTTCATATTCTCATCACTAGATATCCCCTCGTTTACCGGAATGCCCACCGAATGAAGCAGCTCGCTTAATTCTTTTTTTGTCATAATGTGTCCAACTCCTTTTCTGGTCGGATTAAAGTAAGTTCGGTTTCTGGAAACCCATTCTTGTCCTTAGTATGAGCCGCATTGTACACCTGATGCTTCGTATTTCCAATCAGGCATACGCATTGACTATCTATCCCCCGGAACATAGGAATCCGAATTTTCATGGTAACCTCTTTTCCGCCCTGGTCAAACTCATATCGGACACGATCAAAAACGGCTATTTCTCTGTACCATATTACTGTTTTCGTGTCTTCAAGATATTTCTTTGGATAGTCTTCGGATGTATCCGTCTTTATCTTATATAGTCTAAAGGCTCCATCTGTGTATTCTGGCGGTTGAATCATCGTAGCACCTCACTCCCCATCTGCCATTCAATAATGGCTGATGAATAGTTTTCAGACCAACTATCCACCTTTCCATGATAGGCATAATAAACATAGCTTTTAAGCAATGACCTGTACATTAGGTCTTCGTTGTAATCTGTTCCGGGATTTAATTTTCCAAGCCGGTAAATTCCTTCTTTGATAAAGTTTTCCAGACCCTCATCTTCAAAAAAAGGCGGAATATGATATTCCCGCCGAATTTCTTCTATTAGTTCTTCCATATCCGCCCAATTCATTTTATTCTCCTGTTCCTGTTGTTGGTGTTGTTACCTGTGTTACCGGCAGAACATACTCTTCCAATTTGGTTACATCAAATACAACCGCACAATTATCGTCCACGGCACGTCCATTGGCATAACATTTTCCAATAATAAGATCAGCGTCATCCAAGGCTTTGGTCTGATCATACTCATCAAATCGTACAGATGTTGCACCCATGACATAAACATTCTTGAGCGTAAATACCGCCTTTCCCTTCGGACAATTCGCATCTACGTGCTTGATGATTGGCATAAACGATGTATTTCGATAACCACCCGTCAGAGCTTCTCCGTAAAGAGCCGGGTCCACATATTCTGCCTCATCTAATGGATTGCA
Organism: uncultured Lachnospiraceae bacterium; assembly: GCA_958426095.1. Taxonomy (GTDB): domain Bacteria; phylum Bacillota; class Clostridia; order Lachnospirales; family Lachnospiraceae; genus Frisingicoccus. The sequence continues at coordinate 5,514 of CATZYB010000074.1, read as the reverse complement.
TATTAAATGCAGCTCACTTACATTTCTCAATCCACCATTTGAAAGGGTTGTGCGGACTGTTGCTAATCCTTTTGGCGAAAATTTTGTCACATTGCTAAGCACTTCTTTTGCTGTGGCTGTACCATCCTTTTCGAATGAATCAAGTTTATTCATGATGCCTACTGGTCCTGTTTTTCCATCACCATTTAAATACCCATCAACCAATCCATCCTGCATTGCCTCAGCTAAAATAGCCGTGAAATATCTGTCCACAAACGGAAGTGCTAACTCTCTAATGGCTTTCGGAATAACCATGGCAATAGAAAGCTTATGGACTTCGATGTTCAGTGCCGAAAAGCTTGCTGACATTTCAGCGGTAATCGCCCCTGTCAGTTCGCCCCACACCGCTTTTCCGGAATGTTCCGCGACGAGCCATTTTTTAACATCGGCCGGTGCAAACTGGATGAGGGATAATATATCACTCGCTTTCTTCACATCATCCAATGTTCTGTCAATAATTGAGGTTGGAATGATATCGAGCTGACTGGCCGTAACCGCCTGTTTGATATCTTTAAATTTCTGGTAAAATTCCGTTTCTTCTTTGGACAATGTTCTTAATCCTAAAGATTCCCGATACTCCGCATCGGCTGCTGCTCTGGCGTTCTGTTCAACCAATTCACTGATTAACCCTTCGTGATTTGCCTCAATAATCATGTTTGCAGCATCATAAATAGCCTGACTTTTATCCTCCGCTTCGTTCAGCATATCAACTACCTTCTGACGCAATTCTTTATTAATTCCATCAATCTTCATTTTTTTCTCCTTTCTTCGAATCAAAAAAAGCACCAAATCCGGTGCAGTCTTTCGGTTTTTCTTCCTCTTTTTTTAACAACGGAGTTATTTTCTCCATGATCTTAGCCGCAATATCCTCCACATTAATTTCTGTCCGGACCGCTTCCAAGGCGGCCGGTGTACTCAAAATCTTGTCTTTTATCATTTTCATCGCGGACTGATTGACCCCCGTCTCCGGTTCCTTCATTGTATCTGTCGCAAAACCATATTCCAGACATTCTTCCGGCGTCAGCCACGTTTCATCATCCATAAGTTTTTTGAGTTCTTCTTCGGATATATTCACCCTGGACATATAAGCATTTACAGAAGCCTGGGTAATCTTCTCTAAATCTTCTGCCTGTTTTCTAAACTCTTCCGCATTCCCCGACGCATAAGTCCACGCATTATGAATTAACAGCAAAGATGCTTCATTCATAATTCTTTCGTCGCCAGCCATGAACACGACCGATGCGGCTGAACAGGCAAATCCATCACAATATGTCACTATTTTGGCCGTACTGTTTTTCAAACAATTATGGATTGCAAGTCCTTCGGAAACTTCTCCGCCGTAGGAATTGATATGGACATTGATTGTATCTGCCTTCAATTCCGAAAGTTCTTTAACGATACTGTAGGCATCCTTATCTTTTTCTTTCCACGGGTAAGATGTGATATCTCCAAAGATATAGAGGTCTGCCGTCATTCCACTCGTCTCAAGTGCATAATATTTTTTCATTGTCTATTTCCTCCCTTATTTTTCTTTCAAGGCACTTCCCCGGAGATTCCCTGGAATGTCTACTCTGTATTGCCATCTGTATCACCTCCCAAATTGTTTGTATAATTTTTCGTGACCACTCGTTCCTGGCTAAAATCTGTGTTCAGCGGCTCCCATCCGACCAGCTTTAATATCTCATCAAAGTTAAAGCCGATACTGCGAAGCTTATCAAGATTGGCAGCACTTTGAATAATGTCAATATGTTTATACTGTGATATATCTATCCATATCTTTTCACCTTTAAGATAGTCCTCCTTACCGACCATTTTCGCATTCACTGAATCATTGATAATCTCAACGATCCAGCTGACGGCATAAGTAATAAATTCATTTGTGCTGTCGGCTTTCTCTGTAATCTCTCCCAGAAAAACCGCTTTTGGAATATCGTAAGCAAAAGCGCACTCCGTAAATATCTCATTTGCCAGTTTGGTAATATCTTCGCTGCTCGCCGATGTATTTATCGCCATCTGCTCAATCTTTAACCCCGTGCTATTGGTCAACACCTCGATATCATCCGATTCCAAAAGAGCTTTGATATTCTTTTTATACTCATCAATCGTCAACGGCGCCTCGGTTCCATCCGCTTCTCGTTTTCGGAGTACTGGCTGATGCCCCTCCATATTCAATGCGAACTTTGGCGCCCCGGCTACCTTCTTAGCTGCACACAAGGCGCTGACCGTATCATTATATAGTTTTAATGTTTTCTCCAGATATCCTCGTATCTTTCGGTTTTTTGTCCGTAAATGGATGATATCATCGGCAGAAAAATTTTTATTCAGCGTCATGGTCTTATCGTTTGCACTAATCGTTATATTTTTATAGACCTGAGGTATAGTCACCGAATTGTCTGTGCTATAAGAATCTGCAATAAAAAGTCCATTTTTTAGCACACATATAACGCATTCCCCTTCCCGCAACAGCTGTTTTATAGCACGCATCCAGAAATCTGTAGCCGTTTCATTGCCATTGGGTCGAATATTTAACATCCAATAGATGTCGTCCTGTACTCTTTCATTGCCCCTCTGGACCACAAACTCGCTTTTGGCAATCGCTTTAGCGATCATGTTCTCTGCCTTTTCTATGGCCGTCTTTGCTAACGCCAGCTTCTTTACGTCTACTGTTATCAGCTCCATGACCGATTTCTCCTCACCGTCTTTATTCCTAAACAAAAAATTAAACATATATAACCACTTCTTTCAATAGTTCTTTCGAAAACATCGCTGCGACAAATGCCATAAAACCATCATTCTTCCGCAGCTTTGGCTCTATCTTTCCAAATTGCTTATTTCCATACTTGTCCATCGTTACCTCTGTATTATTCGTGTACCATCGCATGATTGCTGATGGTCCAAAATTTATCTTTCCTTCCGCAAAGAGGCTTTCAATTTCCGGCGCTAATATCCCGCAGACGGAACCAATCTTTCGTATCAATCGTAACATTCCATTAGGCTCCTTCTTGGATTCAGGCCGTATACCATAAGATTCAAACATCTCTTTAAACAATGTGTATCGGTATGTATCCATCGTAATCTTAACGACAACATATTCCGTCATTCTTTCTATACACCATTTCACTATGTCTGCAATCGGTATCACGGGCCCTGGCACGACCTCATAATCATCAAACTCCGGCAGACCATAATTTTGTTCTATCGGAAACTTGATGGAGTTTAAAAATGGTGATTCGGCGCATATCCAAGTATGCTGCCGCCAGATATATTCCCCCGAATCCCAGACGAGAACCCCGGCTGATGCAAAATCCCTTACATCTGCATAGTCAATAGACAGAATTGCGATTTTCCCTTTAAGTACCGGTGTTTTTCTTGGCACTTTATGTTCAATATCATCATAAGATGCTCTTAATATGTTGTCCCAACTGGTCACTGTCTGTTCTTCGTTTCTGGCCGGAAGGTTCATCCGTTTTGTCAAAAATTCTGCCCGTTTGCTTGGGAGTTTCTGCATTTCTAAATAATCATGTAAAATCTGGTTGGCCAATATCGGCATATACTCCATGGATGGATTTGCTTTATGCCAAGCCTCAATGTCATCTACTTCCTTTATATCGTCAATTTCGCAGATAAACGGAAAATATCCCAAGGAATTTTCTCCTGTTTCAAGAATCTCGAGCATAAGAGTCAAGAGTTCATCAAGTGGTCCTTCTCTAACATATCCATTAGTCGTTATGATAAATTCCCTTGGATGCTGCACTTTTCCTAATGCTGATTCAAACACATTGATTTGGTCATAATTTTCATAAGCATGAATTTCGTTTAATACCAGACACCCCGGTCGCTTTCCATCTTTTGTTCCTGCATTTGATGTATTGTATTTTAGCTCTGAACCTGTAGCAACATTGGTTATCAGTTCTTTGGTGACCTTGAATTTTCCTTTCATCACCGGCACATTCATGGCATCATAAGCTACTTTAAACGTGTCTTTTACCTGCGACTCAGAATTGGCGACAATCTCCACATGATAATTTTTTACACCATAAAGAGGCGTTTGAAAGAAATTTGCCAGTGGAACAATAAATCCGTCCTTTCCATTTCCCCGGCCCATCATAACGAAAAATTTAGGAAACAGAGGCATATTGTCTTTGTACATGAACGCAAAGGCATAGACAAATTTTTGATAAGGAAATAACGGATAATAATGCTTTTCGCAATACTTTAAGCAGTTTTTATAGGTTTTTTCATCGAAAAAAACATCATCACGCTTCAATGTCGGCATGACAATGTTTTTTATCAACAATCTTCTTTTTTTGTTTATCCATCCCGGATGTTTTTTGACATATTCAAGATAATCCTCTATCTCCTGGCATTTGATCACAAATATTCATCCTCATCCGAATTATCCATCAGAGGTTCGCGGAGATTCAAGTCGTTCAATATCTTTAGCATAGTGGCTGTGGTCTTTTGAAGATTCTGCACAGATTCATTGGGTTTCTCGGTCCGTACTCCATTCCCATTGATATAATAATACCGTATGCCCTTATCGTTGATATCTTTAATCAATTCTTCTTTCAGACGCCAATACGACATATAATCATCAACCATGTTGGTATAAAACTCCGCTCCCTTGTTCTGTAGCTTAAGCTGATCGATTAATGATTCTTTTACCAATTTTTCTTTTTGAGTTGCTCGTTTCTTCATTCTACCACCGCCCTTTATCTCGAATATCTGCCACCCTTTTCACGCGAGAAGTCAAATTTCTCCGGAGTCATGGCCACATCCCCGTTCTCCATTTTAAAAAAATCGCTGAGAATTGACCCGGGGGGATTCACCAGCGTTCCTCGCTCACTGATTTCTTTTTTCTGACAAGCCTTTTCGGATTTCTTCCGTGTCTCAGATTGTGGCACTGCGTACATAAACTGATCAGGTTCTCGTCTACCAAAGCCAAGTTCGGATAGTCCCTCAGTTCTTTGATGTGATGCACTTCGCAGGCCGTGCGAATCTTTGCATCGTCTCCAGTCACTCGGATTCCCTCTGCTGCTGCCTTTGATAATCGCCGCTTACAATCCTGACATTCAAACAAATCCCGCCGCAGAATCTCTAATCTTTTCCGTTTCCACTCTTTTGAATTGTAAAATCTCTTGACTTCTTTTTCTTTCATAGTTCTCGGGCATAAGAAAAGCACCCTTGAAGGATGCTTATACTTGTCTGTTCTTTGGCTTCACCGCTTCAGATCGGACATTATGCGTCTGATTCTGATTTTCTGGTTTTGCCTTTTGCGTTATACTGTTAAATTTCTCGTTAGATTTCTTTTGACCCTTATCCATGATATCACCTCATGGATAGTATCAATCAAAAAGAACAAAGTTATTCATTCACTTACGTGATGCGGAAAAGAGACGCCAAAGGACTCTTAAATATCCACTTCTTTCTTTATTTTTTCTTTTAATTCATATAAGAAGTTTAAAGCATTAATTG
>CATZYB010000073.1 GCA_958426095.1 uncultured Lachnospiraceae bacterium | reverse complement strand
CACCTGAGTTGTATAATCTCTTTTTAAGGTATTTTCTGATTTCATAATCTTCTACCAGATTGTCTGCAAAATCTGCTTCTGCATACCATCTGGAATCCCAATCCTTAATAATTCCGACTCTGAGGCCGTGAGGATTAACTTTCTGTCCCATGATTTTCCTCCTATCTCTCATTCAGCACGATGGTAATGTGGCTTGTTCTCTTTTCGATTCTGTAAGCTCTGCCCTGTGCTCTCGGTCTGATTCTCTTCATTGTAGGGCCCTTGTCTGCGTAGCACTCTTCAATGAATAAGTTGTCTGGGTTCATTCCATTGTTGTTCTCTGCGTTTGCGATTGCAGATTTCAATAATTTCTCTATAACTGTAGAAGCATATCTTGGGTTATATGCCAAAATTGCTAATGCTGTTTTTACATCCTTGCCTCTGATTGCATCGAGAACGAAGCACGCTTTCTGAACGGATACTCTGGCGTAGGATAACTTTGCGCTTGGTCTTGTATCTTTATTCGCATTTCTTTCTCTTTTAATCTGGGATCTATGTCCTTTAGCCATGGATAAAACCTCCTTTCAAACTAACGTCTTGCTTTCTTTTCGTCCTTGCCATGTCCTCTGTAAGTACGAGTGGCAACGAATTCTCCTAATTTATGACCAACCATATCTTCTGTAACATATACTGGAACATGTTTTCTGCCATCATGTACAGCAATTGTATGTCCAACCATCTGCGGGAAGATTGTGGAACGGCGGGACCAGGTCTTAATAACAGACTTGTCGCCGGCAGCGTTCATAGCGTCTACTTTTTTAAGCAAACTTGCATCTGCAAATGGTCCTTTTTTTAATGATCTAGACATGCGTCTTACCTCCTTAGATTATTCTTATTTAATCATGCTTCCGTCGCGTCTGCGAACAATCATCTTATTGGATTTCTTGTTCTTCTTACGAGTCTTAAGACCCAGTGCCGGTTTGCCCCATGGAGTCATTGGGCCGGAACGACCGATTGGTGCGCGTCCTTCACCACCACCGTGTGGATGGTCGTTCGGGTTCATAACGGAACCGCGGACTGTTGGGCGGATACCCATGTGACGTTTGCGGCCAGCTTTACCGATATTGATCAGTTCATGATCTGTGTTTCCAACCTGACCGATTGTAGCGCGGCCGTTGATCGGCACCATTCTCATTTCACCGGAAGGTAATCTAAGAGTTGCATATTTTCCTTCTTTAGCCATTAACTGTGCAGAGTTACCAGCGGAACGAGCCAACTGACCACCCTTGCCAGGATATAACTCAATGTTGTGTACCTGAGTACCAACAGGAATTTCGGAAAGAGGTAAGCAGTTACCTACTCTGACTTCAGCACCGGTGCCGCTCATAACTGTCATTCCAACCTGAAGTCCGTTTGGAGCCAGGATATAAGCATATTCACCGTCTGCATAGCAGATCAGAGCGATATTTGCTGTTCTGTTTGGATCGTATTCGATTGCTTTAACTGTAGCCGGAATACCGTCTTTTTTATTTCTCTTAAAATCGATAATTCTGTATTTCTGTTTTGCGCCACCGCCGTGATGTCTAACTGTAATTTTTCCCTGATTATTACGTCCAGCTGTTTTTTTCTTTTTCGCAACTAAGGATTTCATCGGTGTGGATTTTGTGATCTCCGCGAAATCAGAGCTGGTCATATGTCTTCTGGAAGGTGTATATGGGTTAAATGTCTTAATACCCATTTTGTTCACTCCTTTCAAGTGTCTGATTTATTGTCACGCTTGTTTGCGTATATTTATAGGTTTCAGCAAGTCTTATAACAGGTATCTTCGCTCCACTAAATTCAACCTTCGGTTTCATTAAGGGTCGCGAAGCGGGCCCGACTAAGCTTCAAACTTCGTTTCACTCGTTTTCAGCAAGTCTTATAACCCGGCGAAGATTTCGATATCTTTGCTGTCTTCTGTTAATTTAACGATTGCTTTCTTTGTTTTTGCTGTTTTTCCGTAAACCATACCGCGGCGTTTGTTTTTGCCTTCACAGTTCATGGTGTTTACGCTGGCAACCTTTGTGCCTTCGAACATTTTTTCAACAGCTTCTTTTACCTGGCTCTTTGTAGCCTGCGGATGCACTAAGAAAGTGTATTTTTTCTCAGCCATCTGGTTCATACTTTTTTCTGTAATCACTGGTTTAAGGATTACGTCATAATATTTAATATCAGCCATTATGCGTACACCTCCTGGATTGTAGCAACTGCATCCTGAGTAACCACTAATGTGTCATATTTCAGAATATCGTATACGTTAATTGTACTTGTAGAAGCTGTCTTAACATCCGGAATGTTTCTTGCGGATAATACAACATTGTTATTATCATCAACAACAACCAGCGCTTTGGAAACTTTTAAAGCATCCATAACAGCTTTGAATTTCTTTGTTTTAACTTCTTCCATATTGAATGCGTCTAAAACGATGATCTTGTTTTCAGCAACTCTGGAAGATAAAGCAGATTTAAGAGCTGCTCTTCTTTCTTTCTTGTTCAGTTTGAAAGAATAATCTCTTGGCTTTGGAGCAAATACAACACCGCCGCCTGTCCACTGCGGAGCTCTTGTTGAACCCTGTCTTGCATGACCGGTTCCTTTCTGTCTCCATGGTTTCTTTCCTCCGCCGCTGACTTCAGAACGAGTTTTTGCGCTCTGTGTTCCCTGGCGTTTTGCAGCAAGATGATTTACAACAGCCATATGCAAGAGATGTTCGTTTACTTCAACGCCAAACACTGCATCGCTTAATTCCATCTCGCCAATCTGATTGCCTTCGATATTATAAACAGATACGTTTGCCATCTGTATGTCCTCCTTCCTCAAAGCTCATTAGGCTTTGGTTGATTCCTTAATCATTACTAAAGATTTCTTAGGTCCTGGTACCGCACCTTTAACTAAGATTAAGTTCTGTTCAGCATCAACTCTGACAACTTCAAGATTCTGAACGGTGATTCTTACTGCACCCATATGTCCAGGCATTTTCTTTCCTTTGAAAACGCGGCCTGGCGTTGTTGCAGAACCATTGGAACCTGCATGTCTGTGGTATTTGGAACCGTGAGCCATAGGTCCTCTGGACTGTCCGTGTCTCTTGATCGCGCCCTGATAGCCTTTACCTTTGGATTTGGCCGTAGCGTCCACCTTATCTCCAGCAGCAAAAACATCTGCTTTGATCTCCTGACCTACAGCATAGCTTTCAGCATCTTCTAATCTGAATTCCCGAACAAATCTCTTTGGAGCAACACCTGCTTTTGCAAAGTGACCTTTCATCGGTTTGTTCACTAATTTTTCTCTGATATCGCCGAATCCAACCTGAACTGCAGCGTATCCATCATTCTCTACAGTCTTAACCTGCGTTACAACACAAGGTCCAGCCTGAAGAACAGTTACTGGAGTTAATACTCCATCTTCGTTGAAAATCTGAGTCATTCCAACTTTGGTTGTTAAAATCGCTTTCTTCATATTTACCTCCTGTTTCATCTACAGCGGATTACACTGTATGTGCAATCATCCTAGATGTATTGATTCGGTAACTTTGCCGAACGGCAATCTATATACTTCCTCAACACTAAGGATAATTTCCATTATTAATTATTTTGTTTTCATCTTGATGTCAATGTACACACCAGCAGGCATTTCCAGTCTGGATAATGCATCTACAGTTTTCTGGGTTGGTGTGATGATATCGATCAGTCTCTTATGTGTTCTCTGTTCGAACTGTTCCCGGGAATCTTTATATTTGTGTACAGCTCTAAGAATTGTAACTACTTCTTTCTTTGTCGGCAGCGGCACTGGTCCACTCACCTTAGATCCGGTTTTCTTTACAGTTTCGATAATTTTTGCGGCACTCTGATCGATTAATTTGTGATCATACGCTTTTAACGTAATTCTCATTACTTGACTTGCCATAAAAAAAGTCGCCTCCTTTTCGCACTTTTACATTCAGTACGACAAGCGGTGACTGTACATCTTCCCGTGTGTGTCCTTATCTCTCTACGCACACGTCATCTCTGTTCCTCACAGATGGTTCTACTTTGTACAGTGACTTGTCGCCAGTTTTCTAACTTGACATTCGCTCCACGGAACACCTGCATGGCCTGCAGCAACCTCACGCTTCACAGCTATCAATGTCACAACGTTTAGTATTATACACGATTTTACAAAAAGATGCAAGTTCTTTTTTGTACTTTTAAAAAAACTCAAAAAGGCGCCCCACAAGTTCTTTGAGACCTTTGGGGCGCCCCGTTTCTTAATTAATCTTCAATATGTACAATGGCTTTTGCCAGTTCTTTTTTACCCGGCATGTTGCTCTGTCTGGAAATAACGACTCTCTGAGCCTGCGGGCTTCCTGCGCCGTGAAGAGATTCGGTCAGATATCCGACAGCGGCGGTTCCCATGGTCAGGTTTTCGATAAGACGCATTACCTTAAAGCGGTTTTCAATCGGCGTTGTCGATGTTCCGGCAAAATATTTCTTAATATAAGCGCCGGCTACCGGATGATTGATATCTTTTTCGGAAGGCAGCGTTACCATCAAGCCGCCGGCAATATCCTGGGCCAGACGGGCAATTTCATATGGGAAGCGGGTAACGTTCTGTTTACAGACATTGGCCAGCATCAGATCGATGAGATAGTTTCCCGAAGCGGTCTCCGTTCCCTCAGAGGAACATGCAATACCGCAGCAGTACAAGGTTTCATTCAAATGGGTCATTTCGATCAATTTATCTTTAATATGGGAAGCTTTTTCAGCGCCATTATATTCGGCTGCAAGAGCTGTCGCACCGATCAGCACATCGCCCACGCCGACTTTACATCCGCCGTAGCTCTGTCTGTGGTATCCGGCAAAACGTTCGACAAGCATACCTGCAAATTCAGTTTCACCATTTAAGAAAATACGGTCGTTTGGAACAAATACGTTATCAAAAACAGTCAATGCTTCCATACCGCCGTAAACGTCGTTACCTACATCCAATGTGGTGTTCTCGGTTTTTCTTGTATCACAGCTCTGACGTCCAACGACCATGATCAGGCCTTCGGAATCCAGAGGCACAGCGAAGGAAACTGCATAGTCCTTATCATCCGGTCCCATAGCTACTGTCGGCATTACGAGAACCTCATGGGAATTGACAATACCTGTCTGATGCGCTTTGGCTCCGCGGACAACGATACCGTCCGGGCGGCGTTCAACCACGTGCAGATATAAATCCGGATCCGCCTGTTTGGATGGCGACAAGCTTCGATCACCCTTTGTATCTGTCATCGCACCGTCAACAACCAGGTCGTTTTCCTGAACATATGCAGCAAATTTCCGGAAATTCTCATGATAATGAGTTCCGCACTTCTGGTCTACTTCATAAGTTGTGCTGTATACCGCATTAAAAGCGTCCATACCAACACAACGCTGGAAACAGGCTGCTGTTTTCTGTCCAAGCAGACGCTGCATTTTTACTTTCTTTACCAAATCTTCCGCGCTCTGATGAATATGGGTAAAACGATTAATCTTTTCTCCGGTAAGATTAGAGGTTACTGTCATTAAATCCTCGTATTCCGGCATATGGGCTAAATCATAAGTTGCTTTGACAGAATTAATAGACGGCTGAAGAATCGGATTGCCAACCGCTGTTTCAATTTCCTCTCCAAAAAGAAAAATCCGCATCTTCAATTTTTTTAAACTTTCTTCATACTCTTTTCCTGTCATTAAGGCCATAATTATCGCTCCTTTTTATTTATTATTTTGTTGCCATTTTTGTTACTCATTTAACTAAGTAGCAAATTTCATGCCAACTTGAAGCATCCGAATTGTCCCCAAAAAATCAGCTTTTTTTCAAAACGCCCCGGCATTATTCTCATTTATGAGATTTTTCTTCGTCTTCATTTTCTCATTTATGAGATTTTTCTTATATTTGAGAATCTTTTTTATTTAGTTTCTTTTCTCCGGCTCCATAACGGACTTTTTGTTCACTGTCACCATATTTTTGTTCAAGATACCTTTTCCTTCTTGAAAGAGTTTTTACATTCATTCCTAATTTTGCCGCGGCCCTTTCGAGAGTTTTATAAGCGCCATAATAGTCGTCAATATATTGAAGTTCGATCTGTTCCAAAATTTCCTTTAGATTTACCGTTTCAATTTCCGAATGTTCCACAGCAAAACGCGATTCCTGTTTTTCAATATCCGCCACAGAGATAATATCTTCATCACTTAGAATGACCATTTTTTCAATCGTATTCTTTAATTCCCTGACATTTCCCGGCCACTCATAATCCTCCAGCATTTTATAGGAGTAGGTGCTAAGACTTTTATTCGTTTTAAATTTGTCATTAAATCTTTTCAAAAATAAATCTGTCAGCGGAATGATGTCCTGTTTTCTCTCCCGAAGCGGCGGTATTTCAATATTCACCACATTCAGCCGATAATACAAGTCCGCCCGGAATTCATTCTGCTCCACCATTTTCATCAAGTCTCTGTTGGTGGCTGCGATCACCCGCACGTCCACTTTTTTAGGCTTTCCCGCACCTACACGAATAATTTCTTTTTCCTGAAGTGTTCTCAGCAGCTTCATCTGGACATTAAAAGGAAGCTCGCCGATTTCATCCAGAAACAACGTCCCGCCGTCGGCGATTTCAAAATACCCCGGCTTTCCCTTTGGCAGGCCCCCCGTAAACGCACCGCCCACGTAGCCAAACAATTCCGTCTCGATCAAATCCTTCGATATGGCCCCGCAGTTCAGGCAAAGCATGATCTTATCCTTCCTCAAACTGTTCTGATGGATAAAATTTGCCAACATTTCCTTCCCCGTTCCGGTTTCCCCCTGAATCAGCACCGTCGCATCCTTATCCGCTACCTTCAAGGCCTTATAAATCGTGTCATACATTTTCGGATCGTTGACCAGAAGCTGCGACTGATTCACGTTTTGCTGTGCGATCGCTTTTATCCGCTCTTCATATTCTAAGACCTGCTCATTTTTCTGAGAAAGTTCCCTCCGCAAATCTTCAATCATCTGAAAGTCCCGGGTATTGCTCACGATCATGACAATATTTCCTTCATCATCAAAAATCGGGGTGCTGCTGATATAAGCCTTTCGTCCGGTCCTGTAAAAGGTCTGTTCAATTGTCATCGGCTTTCCGGAACGAATAGTTATAAGGGAAGCAGAATAGGATATCATTTTACCTTCCAATTCCTTCACATTGCTGCCCAAAATCTCTTCCCCTCTGATTCCCGACATTTCCTCATAGGCTTTATTCACCTTCAAAACCCGGCCTTCACCGTCCGTAATAAAAAATCCATCCTGGGAATCTTCAAATATGGCATTCAGCTTCTCATAGATCTCACGAGTATACACCAGCTCTCCGGCCACCGCCTCAATTCCCTGCCCCATAAGCTGGTTCAAATCCAGCGCCTTGTCATATCTGCTAAAATCCAGTTGATTATCTGACTTTCCCATCGCATCTTCCCCCTATATATCCTCATTTCATTATAAAATATATACCAAAAAATATCCACCCAAACGAATATTGCAATTCAACTTTGCATATGATATAATGTCATCAAATGAACGAGCCTATCGTATCATATGGACACAAAGCGAAGCCCCTGGAGAGTGGAGGTCTCCAGGGGCTTCTTTTGGCTAATTGTCATCATCGTCACCGTCTAGCCATTTGATGATATAGTGACACACTATACCACCTATGACAGTGACTAAAATCGAGCCTATCGCTTCAAACATAAGGACACCTCCCTTCCGTTGCCGGATTCAGAGGATGACAACAAGGTCAGTATAGCATAGACCTATCCAGAAATTTGTCATTTTTTGTCGAACACTTCTATATTTATTATTTCTGCGAATATTGCAATTCAATTTTGCATATGATATAATGTCATCAAACACATGAAACAATAGTGCCATACAGACACAAAGTGAAAACCCCGGAGCGGCTATCTCCGGGGTTTTCTTTTGGCTAATTGTCATCATTGTCACCATCTAGCCATTTGATGATGTAGTGGCACACGACACCACCCACGATAGTGATCAAAAATGAAACAATATCAGTATATCATAGACCTATCCAGAAATTTGTCGTTTCCTGTCGAACACTTCTATATTTATTATTTCTGCGAATATTGCAATTCAATTTTGCATATGATATAATGTCATCGATAAACGAAATAACCGTGCCATATCGACACAAAGTGAAAACCCCGGAGCTGCTATCTCCGGGGTTTTCTTTTGGCCAATTGTCATCGTTTATCACCGTCTAGCCATTTGATGATATAGTGTCCCACCACATCACCCATGACGGCCATCAGAAACGAAATAGCCGTTTCTACCATATCCACACCTCCTTTCCGTTGCCGGATTCAGAGGATGACAACAAAGTCATTATAGCATAGACCTATCCAGAAATTTGTCATTTCCTGTCGAACACTTCTATATTTATTATTTCCACGAATATTGAATTCCAACAAGTCACGGGATGGACAAACTGAAACAGCTCATGTATTATATATAAATAGAAAAAACACAAAGAGGTGCCTTATGTTTATTGCCAATCACTGGAAAGATTATGAAGTTATCGATACATCCGGCGGAGAAAAACTGGAACGCTGGGGAAAATATCTGCTTGTCCGTCCGGACCCGCAGGTTATATGGAACACGCCGAAAGCCCATCGGGGCTGGAAGAAAATGAACGGTCATTACCACCGCAGCAACAAAGGCGGCGGGCAATGGGAATTTTTTGATCTGCCGGAACAGTGGGCTATCCACTACGGAAATCTGACCTTCAATTTAAAGCCGTTCAGTTTCAAGCATACTGGATTATTTCCGGAGCAGGCGGCCAACTGGGACTGGTTCGGCCCATTGATCCGTGAAGCACATCGTCCGATTAAAGCATTGAATCTTTTCGCCTATACCGGAGGCGCCACCTGTGCCGCAGCAACGGCCGGGGCCAGCGTCACCCACGTGGACGCTTCCAAAGGAATGGTTGCGTGGGCCAAAGAAAACGCTCGATCCAGCGGCCTTGGCGACGCACCGATTCGCTGGATCGTGGATGATTGTGTGAAATTTGTCGAACGGGAAATCCGCCGCGGGAATACCTATGACGCTATCATTATGGATCCGCCATCCTATGGCCGGGGTCCTAAGGGCGAAATCTGGAAAATCGAAACAAGCATTCACCCATTTATCCAATTATGCACAAAACTTCTCAGCAACAAACCGCTGTTTTTCCTGGTAAATTCCTATACTACAGGTTTACAGCCAGCCGTGCTGACCTATATGCTGTCTGCAGAGCTGCTCCCAAAATTCGGCGGCCATGTTATTTCCGATGAAGTTGGTCTGCCTGTATCCAGCAATGGCCTGGTTCTGCCATGCGGCGCTTCCGGCCGATGGAGCCGCATATAGACTTTCGGCCAATTGAAATGCAAGTAAACAAAAACGCCTTCAAGCCATATCATTTTTGATAGATCAGCTCGAAGGCGTTCTTTTTTACAGACAATTCACCTCAATATTTCTCGTATCTGCCACAAATTTTTAATTTCGTAGTTCACCGGAACATTATCTTCATTTGCCTCTCCGGCTATATTGTACCAGCAGCGGTCAATTCCGGCATTGACGCCGCCCTTCATATCGCTGGTCAATGAATCTCCAATGATCAACATTCGGCTAAGTTCTTCCGAAGACGGCGTTTTCGTTCCGAAAATCTGCTCAAAGCAGGCTTCAAAAAATTCTTTTTGAGGCTTCGGCACACCAAATTCATCGGATATAAAGCTTCCATCCATAATTTCATCAAAGCCTGACTCTTGCAGTTTTGTTTTCTGGACGTCTACCCATCCATTGGTCACCACATACTGGCGAACGCCTGCCGCCTTAAGCTTTTTACACAATTCCAGAGAGTCGTCCTGGATAAACCAGGTATGTCCGAGATGGCCTTCATAACGCATTAAAAACGGCCCTGCCTCAACTTCGATCCCCATTTCGTCAAAGAACTCAACAAAGCGGCCAAGCAGAACTTCTTCCTTTGTCAATTCTCCGGTTTCCAGGCGTTTCCAATAGGAAAGATTGATACGGGAATATTCAGTCAGCAGCTTCTCCGTCGGTGTCACGCCGACTTCCTCCAGGCTCTGGCTCAAAGCTTTGGCTTCTGCCCGCTTAAAATCCATCAATGTTCCGTCAACATCCCAGAGCAAAATATCATATCTCATAAAATCGTCCTCACCACAGTCACCTTTTTTATAAAATCGTGTCCGCCGTAAACATCGGTTCAAAATCTTCCGTATCGCTGCACAAGAATCCGCCTTTGGCTTCCATAATTTCTTTGATCACCCGACGGGCCTTTTCGGAATCTCTCTCCTCATAGCTGACCACATAAATCGACTGAATCTTCCGTTCTTCAATAAACTCCAGATCCAGCGGATCAACGAAGCACTCCCGACCATCCTGGAAAATGAGAGAATCGCTGTCCAGAACCACTTCCATCAAATTCAATTCCGGCCAGACATCCACTTTTTCTTCATCAACTGAAGTTACAAGTGTTGTCAGTTCCTTGGCATTCGTTTTTTCCGGTGTCATATAATAAAATTCAAGAATCTTCTTTTTCCGTTTCTGCGCTTCAACAATCGTACTTTTCTTTATCTTTTTCATCTTCATTCCATCCTCCAGCCGGCCGCCCGCATGAGCTGTACCGTATTCCGCATAATCCGTGCCGTGATCCCCCAGATTACCCGGCCTTCATACTCATAAAAGATAACCGGATAGTTTCCCGTATTCCATCGATACCGGTATCCCCCCTGAACTTTGTCCCAGGGGAAATTTTCCGGCGGCTCCGTGTAAATTTTATTATAGTAGATTTTCGGTTCATTTTCCATAAAAAACCGTAATGGCACCGTAAAAACT
Source organism: uncultured Lachnospiraceae bacterium (assembly GCA_958426095.1). Classification (GTDB taxonomy): domain Bacteria; phylum Bacillota; class Clostridia; order Lachnospirales; family Lachnospiraceae; genus Frisingicoccus. The sequence continues at coordinate 462 of CATZYB010000073.1, read as the reverse complement.
TCCAAAACCTCGTCCTTGCTGAAAGTCCCTTCATAGCCTCTCAATGTCCCCAAATAGGGATAAATAACCATATTAAAAGGAGAAACAAAAATGTCCATCGGCGCTTCAAGCTGTACCTGTTCCGATGAAAGTAATAATTCCTCACAGATTTCCCGATGGGCCGCCGCTTCCGGCGCTTCTCCCTTATCACAGCCACCGCCCGGGAAGCAGATCTCTCCCGGCTGGTGCTTTAAACCGATGGCTCGCACTTCAAAAAGAACTTCATAGCCATTTTCTGTTTCAATCAGTGGTATAACTACCGCCGACCGCCGGTAGCTTTCCATATCAATTAACGTCGGCTTGCGCCCCCGCAGTTTTTCAAGCATCTCATCGCTCCCGTTCTATTCCATCATTTTTATATTTATTTTACACTACCCCCTTCTATTTGAAAAGGGGAGCCTTGCACAATAAAAAAAAGCGGCT
>CATZYB010000072.1 GCA_958426095.1 uncultured Lachnospiraceae bacterium | reverse complement strand
ATTTTTTTCAGGTCTCTATTCCTCCTTTTAACTTACCGTTTATTGTAATACCTAAACCTAAGAATTGTCAATGAAAACTATCTTTTCCCCAACAGTTTTTTGGAGTATAATAAAACATAATGATTAAAAGGAAGGGGTTTTTTTATGAAAGTTTTAACCAATGGTCATTTTATTTCCTGCGATGACGAAGACCGCTGTTTTTCAGTAATGGTTATTGATCAAGATAAAATTATCTATACCGGCGATGTTATCCCGGAAGAATATGCCGAATGTCCATCCATTGATATGCGCGGCCACACCATTGTACCTGCTTTTTCAGATACTCATATGCACTTTGAAAGCTTTGCCCTGTTCCGCACGACCGTTGATGTACGTGATGCTAAAAATTTTGAAGAGATGGGCGAAATGCTCCGCGCATGGATCGGCGCCCATCCAAAGGCCAAATTTTTGCCGGCTTATGGATGCAGCGCTCATACAGTCGAAGAAAATCGTCTGCCTGAAATGAAAGATCTGGATGCCATGACCGATCTGCCGCTGCTGATCGTCAAATATGACGGTCATGCCGCCGTGGCAAACTCGGCTTTGATCGATCTTTTCCCATTAGAAGTCCTGTCCGATCCGGGCTTTGATTCCAGCACAGGATGGCTCTATCAAAACGCTTTCTACAAAGGCGTCAACTTTATTACACAGAAGGTTTCCCCGATCACTCTCCTTCAGGGTATGCAGGAGGCTGCAGACGCCCTGGCCGAAAAAGGCATTGGATATATCCATACTGTCGAAGGCGTCGGCTATAAAAATGACATCGATATCGATACGATAAATATTGTACGTCGGGCGCTCCCTCAGAAATTTACCGTCTTTTTCCAGACAATGGACGTAGATAAAGTTGTGAAACGAAAAATGTCCCATATCGGCGGCTGCTTCTCTCTGGCATTGGACGGCTGCTTCGGCTCGGAGGATGCCGCTCTGTCGGAAGGTTATACAAATAATCCGGAAAATAAAGGTTTCCTGGCGTATACTCAGGAAGAAGTTGACAATTTCTGTATTAAAGCCAACCGGGCCGGGCTGCAGATCACGATGCACGCCATCGGTGACGCCGCTGTAGAACAGGCTTTGAACGCTTATGAAGCCGCATTGAAAGACTATCCGAGAAAAGATGCACGGCACATTTTAATCCACGGCGACCTGATGAATAAAGAAGCTATCAAAAAAGCCGCGGAACTTGGCATCACCATTGCTGTTCAGCCCGCATTTCTGGATTGGCCGCAGGAACCGGCATCCTATCTGGAATCCATTCTCGGCGACCGGGCAAAACAGATTTTGCCACTCCGTGATATGATTGACGCCGGTCTGCTCGTCACCTCCGGCAGCGACGCGCCTTGCACCATTCCGGACCCGATCGAAGGCATTCATATCTGCTGCAACCATCCGGATCCGGAACAGGCTCTGACACCGATAGAGGCTTTAAAGACCTATACCATCTGGCCGGCCCGGAGTGCTTTTGACGACAATTACTACGGCAGTCTGGCGCCGGGCAAGAAGGCAAATTTCCTCGTATTGGATAAGGATATCCTTTCCATTCCGAAGGAAGAGATCAGAACAATAAAAATCAAAGGTGTTTTTCTGGACGGACGCCGTTTCCGCCCATCGGAGAAGTTCTCCATTCCGGGACTTATACGGGAAATCTGGAATCACCGAAAAGAGGATTAGGCCATGATCTACACCCCTATGACCCGTAAAGCCATGCAGATCGCCTATGACGCCCACGCCGGACAGGTGGATAAGACCGGGCTTCCCTATATCTACCACCCGATGCATCTGGCCGAATCCATGACCGATGAAAACTCCGTCATTACCGCCCTGCTCCATGACGTGGTTGAAGACACGGATATAACCATCGATGATCTGGCCCGCGAGGGCTTTCATGAAGATATACTGACGGCGCTGACCCTTTTGACCCATAATCCGGCAGAAGAATATATGGATTATATTTCCCGTATTTCTACCTGTCCTCTGGCCCGCAAAGTCAAGCTGGCAGACCTCCGGCACAATTCAGACCCTGCCCGGCTGGATTCGGTGGACGAAAAAATGGCCCGGCGTTTTGAAAAATACGCCCGGGCGATCCGGCTCCTGGAAGCCGTTGAAAATCATTGACTTTTGAGAAAGAATTTCATATACTAAATGAAAAGGTGCGCCGTAAGATACGTCTCCCGGCAAACCCTCCAGAAACAATAAAATAAATAAACCTGCTGAACCTCAGGGTACGCCCGAAAGCGAAGATAAGGATGAATTGAAACATACTATGTATACCCTTACCCTGTCCGGCATTTCTTACGGACAGGGTTTTTTAATTACAAATGGAGGTTTTTATGGACACACGTATTGCCGTTATCGGCATCATCGTAGAAAATCCCGAGGCTGCGCCTCGAATCAATGACATTCTTCACGAATATTCTCCATACATTCTGGGACGCATGGGGATTCCCTATCAAAAACGGGAACTGTCCATTATCAGTATTGTCATTGATGCACCGCAAAATGTCATCAGCGCCCTTTCCGGCAAACTGGGGATGATTCCTGATGTGAGCACTAAGACGGTTTACTCTAAAGTTTAACTACGGACATGAAAAAGGAGAAGATATTTATGTATGATGTAAAATCACTAAAGGCCGAAGAATTTATTAATGACGAGGAAATTCTGGACTGCCTTAAATATGCTGAAGAAAATAAGAACAACCGTGAACTTATCGATGAGATTTTGAAAAAGGCCGAAGATATGAAGGGCATCAGTCACCGTGAAGCCGCCGTCCTTCTGGAATGCGATATGCCGGGCGAAATTGAAAAAATGTTTCATTTGGCAAAAAAAATTAAGGACCGTTTTTACGGCAACCGGATTGTTATGTTTGCACCGCTGTATCTCTCAAATTACTGTGTCAATGGCTGCACCTACTGTCCATATCACGCAAAAAACAAACATATTGCCCGTAAAAAACTGACTCAGGAAGAAGTACGCCAGGAAGTCATCGCCCTCCAGGATATGGGGCACAAACGTCTGGCTTTGGAAGCCGGCGAGGATCCGGTCAACAATCCGATTGAATACATTCTTGAATGTATCAACACCATTTACAGTATCAAACATAAAAATGGCGCCATCCGCCGTGTCAATGTCAATATTGCGGCCACAACCGTGGAAAATTATCGGAAATTAAAAGAGGCCGGCATCGGAACTTATATTCTTTTCCAGGAAACCTATAATAAAAAGAGTTATGAAGAACTGCACCCAACCGGACCAAAGAGCAACTATGCTTATCATACCGAAGCTATGGACCGTGCCATGGAGGGCGGTATCGACGACGTGGGTATCGGGGTTCTCTTTGGCCTGAACATGTACCGCTATGATTTCGTCGGCCTTCTTATGCATGCCGAACATCTGGAAGCCGCCCAGGGCGTAGGTCCGCATACAATCAGTGTTCCGCGGGTCTGCCCGGCGGATGATATCGATGTCAACGACTTTTCCAATGCTATTCCGGATGATATTTTCGAGAAGATTGTTGCCTTGATCCGTATCGCTGTTCCATATACGGGTATGATCATATCCACTCGCGAATCCAAGCGGGTCCGTGAAAAAGTTTTACAGCTCGGTGTATCACAGATCAGCGGCGGCTCCCGCACCAGCGTCGGCGGCTATGTGGAACCGGAGCCGGAAGAAGAAAACTCTGCTCAGTTCGACGTTACTGACCAGCGAAGTCTTGACGAAGTCATTGACTGGCTGCTGGAAATGGGCTTTATCCCAAGTTTCTGCACCGCCTGTTACCGCGAAGGCCGTACCGGCGACCGTTTCATGTCCCTCTTGAAAGCCGGACAGATTTCCAACTGCTGCCAGCCGAACGCCCTCATGACTCTCAAAGAATACCTTATGGACTATGCTTCTGATAAAACCCGGGAAGACGGTGAAAAGCTTATCGAAAAAGAACTGGCTAATGTCGCCAGTGACAAAGTCCGTCAGATTACTAAAGACCATTTGAAAGACATTGCCGAAGGCAAACGGGATTTCCGTTTCTAAAAACACTTTCAATGCAGAAATTCATTCTAAATGCCTGACAACAAAAAACGCGGCTGCCGCTTCTGTGGCAACTGCGTTTTTTAATAAATATTTCTCTATTTTATAAAAACATACGTCTTTTCATCGGAATCTTCCGAAGAGAAACGATACCCCAGCCGATTAAATTCCTTCATATCCTCCGGCGATACGGCCTGTCGTTCCGCCATAAAACGAATCATCTCGCCCCGGGCCATCTTGGCAAAAGTACCTTTTTCAATAATCTTTCCGTCTTTATATTCCCCAAAAACACAGGTAATAAACTGAATCTCCGGTGTTAAATACGCAGAAACAGCTTTGCTGTATTCTTTTGATGCCAGATTAATAATGGTATCCGTCTCCCGGAACAATACATCCGCCAATCGTCTGCCCCAAAATTGATACAATGTTTTACAGCTTCCCGCTCTGCTGCCTTCCGGCTCCTCAGAACAGCGCTGTATTTTCAATTCCGGATTTAATTTTGCCTGCATTTCCAACCGGTAAGGAACAACACCGTCCATAGGTTTAAGTATCCCGTAAAATCCCGATAAAATCCTCAAATGATCCTGAAGATAATCAAGAGCAGCTTCATCCATGACCGCCGGAGCCATATATTGATACTGGATCCCCTCATAGGACATTATGGCCGGAGTCAGTCCCCGGCGCAGATTCATCTGATGGAATCTCTCAAAATTCAATTCTGCAATAGAATCATTACATTTCCAAAGTGCTTTAGCTTCTCCATAGGAAAGTCCCGCCACATATTCCCGAAGAATATCCGCATCTTTAATAAACTCCGGGTATCCCTGAAATTCAAGGATATCCGGAGTCTCATTCATCTTTTTCGCCGGTGATATAATAAACCGCATTATTTTACAATTTTAGAAATCTGGCGGAATACAGGGCAGGTGGAACCTCCCATTAATTCAAAGAGAAGCGCTTCATAAGTTGTTACGATAACGCCTTCCTGAATAGCTCTCTTAATACCAAATTTACGATCTTCCGCATGTCTGGAACCTGCAGCGTCAGTTACAAGAATCGGCTGATATCCGGCTTCTTTTAACTGAATACATGTCTGGAGTACACAAACGTGAGTTTCTGTACCGCAAACGATAATATTTTTCTTTCCAAGACCATCGACTGCTTCTTTAATCGGTGCTTCCCCGTAAACGCCGAAGCTTGTCTTTTCCATGTATTTGAAATCCTCACCAAAGGTTTCAATAACTGAAGGAATCGTCATACCGATACCTTTTGTATACTGCTGTGTTACGATCATTGGAACTTCCAATAATTTCAGACCAGCAACCAAACGATTTACATTTTTTTCTACTTCTTCCTGATTAAACATAGCAGGCATCAGTTTCTCCTGAACGTCAACGATAATTGCTGCTGTGTTTTCTGCTTTAATTAACATAATGTGTCTCCTCCTTGCATTAAATAGTCACTTACATTTTACCATTCTTTATTCATAGCGTCCAGAAAATCTTTTAATGATTTCTTCCGGTGCATCGCTTTCCATAAGTTCTGACATCATACATACGCCGGAAGCCCCTGCCTCTATAGCCGCCCGGCCGTGCTCAAGATTCATACCGCCAATGGCAAATACAGGGATCTTAACAGCCCCGCATATTTCTTCCAAAAAATCCAGCCCTCTGGCCGGAATTCCCTTTTTACAATCTGTCAGAAAAATGTGTCCCGCAATCAGGTAATCCGCACCAGCTTTTTCAACATAAACTGCTTCCTCCCGGCTGTGGACAGATACCCCGATCATCTCCCAGGCTCTATGGATTTCCTCGTTTTTAACACCCAGGTTTATATCGAGCATCCCATCGATTTCACCAATCATCTGCCTAAATACTGGCATAGACAAATGGATCCGACGGATACCCAGCTTTTCTCCAATCTTCCAAAAATGGTTGAGAATCAATGGCGTGCCCCAGGCATCGCAGATTTCCTGACACCGTTCGGCATAAGTCTCATAGTCGGCCGGAGCCATATCTTTTTCCCTGATGATAATGCCGTCCGGCTTTGCCGCCGCTATCTTTTCTATTTGTTGAAAGAAAACTTCCTCATCCCCGGAAACCAGCTTCCGGTTCGTGATCGCATAAATCATTCCTTCTCAGCTCCAATCGCCAGCCGGTTTATCTGAGCCGACATATATCCGGCCCCAAAACCATTATCGATATTGACCACCGCCACGCCTTCTGCGCAGGAATTGATCATCGTCAACAACGCAGACATCCCCTGCATATTTGCCCCATAGCCCACCGATGTCGGCACGGCAATGACCGGCTTATCCACAAGCCCTGCAACAACCCCTGCCAAAGCCCCTTCCATTCCGGCAATAGCCACGACACAGTTGGCCTTGCGTATAAGTTCAACTTTGGACAGTAAACGATGGATACCCGCGACGCCCACATCATAAACCCGGTCTACATAACAACCGAAAAACTCCGCTGTCCGGGCCGCTTCTTCAGCTACCGGAATATCGGAAGTTCCCCCGGTGCATACCGCAATCCGCCCCTTTAATTCCGGAATATTGTATTGTAAATAAATCGTTCTGGAAAGTTCCTCATAGACTGCTTCCGGCAGCACAGCCTGAACCGCTTCAAACTGTTCCCTTGAGGCCCTCGTGCCAAGAACATTACTTCTGCGTTCACTGAAACTCTGAAAAATTTTTACCAAATGTTCCGTCGTCTTTCCAGCGCAATAAACAACCTCACCGAAGCCCGAACGCAAAGCCCGATGGTGATCCAGTTTGGCAAAGCCTAAATCTTCATAAGGCAGCCTCTTTAAATATTCTTCTGCCGTATTTAAATCCATTTCTCCATTCTGAACTTTTAATAATAACTCATGTACATCCATAGCTGACCCCTTATAATTTTACTGCCGGACACCGCCGGTTTCCTATTACTCAAAGAGACTATCACTGTCACCAAATACGGTGAAAATAATAGTCTCCTACAGTTCTCATTTTAAATTTATTCCTTTGCAGACAAGTCTGTTGCCTTAGGCTCCTTTTCCTGAATCTGCTGCGCCTGGATCTGCTGTTCGTGAAGTTTCTTCTCACGATATTCGTGCCGCTCATGCCGTTCATGCTTCTTATGCTTCAGCTCAAAAGCAACAAGTACAGTGATCGCAATGTGCAGAACTACGATACCGAGTACTAAAATAATATCTGTCAGATCGCCGATCGTGATCAGCTTAACGATCTCCGCACAGAGCATAAACTGCAAAGCAACCGCCATACCCTGGCTCAGATGCAGGTCAATATCCGGATTCTTCTTAAATAATTCAATAACACCCCGAATGCCGGAAATCGCCAAAATTATAACCCCGATCCATTCAAAACCAAGTGCCGCATATGTAACGATCTCATGTAAAAGATGATGCAGTATTTCTTCCATTATTCATCCCCCTCCCCTTATGAAAGATATTGTAATATATTTCTTTCGGGAAGTCAAACAAAACAGACTGAAACAACGCTATTTTCTGTCATTTTTCTGCGCCGTCTCAGTCCATTTTTCATCTGTATTTTCTATCCGGTTACTGCTCAATCTGCCGTCCAAGAAATCCGGCGGCCGCTGCCGCCAGTTTTTTTTCTACATCTCCCATGGGATTTTTTTCATCCCTGCTCGCAATGACCACCGAACCAATGACATCGCCCTCTGAAATGATCGGGCAAATCACCTGGTGGGCATAATGCTCTGCCTCATTTTCAATCAGCGCTACATAATTTTTCTCACTCCCCATGGCCGCCACCAGCTTCCTCTTTTCAATGACTTCATCCAATGCCTTACTGACTGGCTTATTCATCAATTCTCTTTTGCCGTTTCCCGCCACGGCAATATGATTATCACGATCTGTAATACTGACTACATGACCTGTACTATGAGCCAACGCCTCTGCATACTGGCGGGCAAATGCCCCCAATTCGCCGATCGGAGAATATTTTTTTAATATAATTTCCCCTTCCCGATCGGTAAAAATTTCCAGAGGATCTCCCTCGCGGATATGAAGGGTCTTACGAATTTCCTTTGGCACAACGACCCGGCCTAAATCATCAATTCTTCTCACGATTCCCGTAGCTTTCATATAAAAATTCCTCCATTTAACGTAATCATTAATGTTTGAATTTATTATTTGCCAAACCTGAGAATGTATACATCCATTTCGGAAATTTTCCAATACCGATATTTTTGTCAATATTTATCCCCGGATGTAAAAGCATGTCATAATTGATCAATCAATAATTATTGATGCTTTTGCACCGGTCGATTAAAATAAAGACATTCGAATCTCTTTGCGGTTCCGCAAATATTTTCCATTTATTTTTTTACTTTTCATGATACAATAAAGGAGAAGATGCCTATGCAGCAAAAACAAAAAATGATACCATTAACCCAATTGAACCTTACGAACCGTTTTCTATTTGATGAGGTCCGTTACTATCAGGCCTTAATGGATACATCTCTTTTAGAACCCGGAATTGCAAACTATAATCTGTTGAATGATAGCTACATCATCATGATTACAACCTTTGACCTTTTTGGTGGTGGGAAATATAAATACACATTTCTACCTCAGTGTCAAGAATCACCGGAAATCAGACTAAAAGACGGCGCAACACGAATATTTTTGAATACTAAGGGTCAAAACAAAGAGGATGTTTCTACAGAGCTTATCGACTTTCTTCGCTACATAGAAAACACAACCGAAGAAACCGTGTCCAAAATCAATAGCGAACGCATTCGCCGTATTCACAAACGGGTATGTAAGGTCCGAACCAGTGAACAAATCGGGGTAAAATATATGCAGGCTTGGGAAGAAAAAATATATGACAGGGAGGAAGCTCGCGAAGAAGGCCGCGAAGAAGCTTCCCTGCTGAAAACCATTTCCTTAATTAAAAAAAATCTGTCTAGAGGGCTCGCCCTAAAGGATATCGCCGAATTTCTGGATGAAGATATATCAAAAGTCCAAAAAATTGCCGGAGTTATTCATCAGCATCCGGAGGCCGACGAAGAAAAGCTCTATACACTTTTGGAGCTTACAAATGATGTCAAAGCTGAAAAAAATGTATAAAATGAAACTACAAAAGATAAAAAAGGATAGTTCCAAAATCCTTCTCGATTTCCTCAGAACTATCCTTTTCCTATGTATATTTTCAAAAACTAAAATTATCAGGCTTCACCCATAACCTCCACATAAACGGTCCGTGCCTGCGGTCCGTCAAAATCGACCAGGTATATTTCCTGGGCCCCGCCGCAGACGATTTTTCCATCGATGACCGGAAACATACAATGATTTCCCATTAACATACTTTTTAGATGCCCCTGAGAATTATTCCCTGTCGCGCCGTAATCCGGCAGAAAATGGGCGTGAGCATAAGGCGCATTCAACGGAACGATCCGTTCCAACATTTCACTGATATCTGTCTCCACACAAGGCAAAGCTTCATTGACCATAATTCCCGTCGTCGTGTGGGCTGTCAGGACCGCCACATGTCCGCTTTTAACGCCGCTCTCTTCCACAATGCGGTGGACATCTTCGGTAATATTCATATATTCTTCCACACTTTGGCTCAACCGATGAATCTTCTTTAAAACAACCATAGCTTTCTACCTCTCTCCAGTCAAAAAACGTATTGCATTTCCTGCATAAAGATCTTTTCTTGCCGTTTCCCGCATCGGGATTTTATCCAATGCCCGTTTCAACTTAAATGCCCGGAACCTCGGCGTATTGGAAGCGAACATAACCTGCTTGCCAAAGCCCCGTTCATACCAGTGAGGTCCCATATCTATTGTAAAAAGCCGTTCCATAGATTCTTCCGGTGAATCCATATACAAAACAGAAGTGTCCGTATAGACATTCGGATATTTAATCATCAGCATAACCATTTCCCGAACCCATGGCCAGGCAAAATGGGCCAGACAGCAGCGCAGCTTTGGATGGCGTATAAAGACTCTTTCAAAGGCCAGCGGATGGGAATATTCAGCCGGCGTATTCGGTTCCCAGGACGTTCCCGCATGGAAAATGATTGGCTTATTCCTGCTTTCACAAATTTCATAAATCGGTTCCATAAAATCCTCTGTCGGATAAAATTTCTGTTTCGACGGATTTAATTTTAAACCCTGAAGTCCCAGATCATCAAAGGCGTGAACCAACACTTCCTTTGCATCCGAACGGTGCGGATCCACACTGGCAAAACCGATGAGCCTGTCCGGGTAAATCGATTGAAGCTTTGCCACCTGTTCGTTGGTTACAATATATCCGCCCTCCGTTGTCGTAATATCCAGCGGAAGCAAGGCCGACTTCTCAATGCCGCCATAATCCATTTCCACAAAAACCTCATCCCAGTCCATCGGCCCCTGCTTCCAGACCCCAAAGCTGTTCTTGCGAAATTCCAATTCTTCTGCGTCCTCACAGATTTGCTTATAAAAAATCGGATGAAGGTGCATATCAATTACCATAAAAATCTCCTCCTCAATTTTAATAAGGCTTGAACCCGGCAATTACCCTGGCCGAAAGCGCTGCGCCCCGGGACATACATTCGGGAATAGATTCGCCTTGAAGCAGTCCGAATGTAAATCCGGCAATGTAACTGTCTCCGGCCCCGACGGTATTCACCGTCTTTGTCGGTACGATGCCATAGGCATAAAATTGCTGACCATCATAACACAAACTGCCTTCTTCACCCAGAGTAGCCGTCACCAGGATCGGTCCACAGGCATAAATTTCTTTCATCCAGTCTTCAAGCTCATTCCTTTCAATACCATCTGCTGAAAAAAATACATAATCCACATAAGGAAAAATGTCCATGCAATGGTATTCCGGATCTTTTGTAAATATGGAAAAATCCATAAGAATCTTCACCCCGGCCGCCTTCCAGGCCGGAAGGTGAGACAATACATTTCCAAACAGGTCCGTGTGAAGCAGCTCATGTCCGGCCACAAACTGAAACTCTTCCTCAGTGACTGCATAATGCTCCATGACGCCGTCAACAGAATCCAAATGAACCCGGTCCGTGCCATTTCGAAGCTCCATCCGGGTAATACAGGTCGCTCCCGATTCGGTCCGCAAATGGGAAATGTCTATCCCCTCGGCATCCAGGGTCCGCTTCATTTCATCGCCGTAATAATCGTTTCCAACCACACTGACCACACTGACCGGAACGCCCATCCGCCGCAGATGAATGCCCCAGTCAATACCGTTTCCGGTGGCATACCATTCATTTATATTTTCATAAATATCCACGCAGCAAAATCCCACTGCTGCAACTTTCTTCTCAGTCATCATAGTGTACTCCATGACCCCATGCGCC
>CATZYB010000071.1 GCA_958426095.1 uncultured Lachnospiraceae bacterium | reverse complement strand
CGTTTGCAGCATCTTTTGTTTGCGCGCTTCATAATCCTGTGAAAGCAAACGAGGGATTTTCTCACCATCGGAAATCTTGTCGGCATCTTCCTCAAGAAACCTATCTACCGCTTTTTCAATTAAGCTTTCTCGCATCAGGTCAAAGTCCTCTGGAATATCCTCTCGATCTGAAACTGTATCCATTTGGCCATCCTGTGGTATGTACCTTTCAGATAGATACGCTTCGCGATGAGATGTGATTTCCACAACTTTTGAAACCCCTTTTTTATCAGTCGGAGATAGAGATTCTGATGAGTTGCTGACGCAATTATCCAACTCTTTTGGACTTGAAGCATTTTCTTTATCTTTTTTTACCGTTAAGAGTCCGTCACCGGTTTTGAATCTTTCTGCCATCCGTATCTACCCTCCTTCTTCGTGTATTCACCGGTGTCCCTCGATTGACTCTCATCTATATATCCGGTTTCAACACTGTTTTGTGACATATCTTTTTGTTTTTTTACATATTTTGTCGTTTATTACAAAAATTCAACGCTGAATTTGTACAAATTTCTGATGTCATGCCTCCATACTAAGTTCTTGCTGCGCCTTCGCCTCCGTCCCATTAAGGGCCCAGGTGTGCGCTCTCACATACAAAGAGGGAAAGCGCCCCACGCTTCCCCTCTTTTTTATTTAATGTCATTAAATTTTTTAATAGGCGTCATTCTCATCGGAATCACTGAAGGTTTCATAGTAATCTTCTGCCAGATTACCATTGTTTTCCCAATAGAAGTCGTCATATTCTGAGTCGTCCGCATGATTATTGATGTAATAATCATCATCAGCATCACTTTCATCAACCTGATAAACTTCCTGGATTTCTGTAACTCTAGGCTCGGAAATAACTTCACCCTTCATAAGCTTATCGATAACTTCCTTAACCGCCAAAATGGAATCATCATCCAAAATTTCCACATCCAACGGAGAGCCGGCATAGGACGCACAATATTCACTGGAAGATACGCCGTAAACACTGGCAGAAACAATATTCCAGTCTGCGCCGTCATTCAACTGCATTTTAACCAGACTTGCAATCTGCTGGGAAGTCAGATTTGTGTCCATCTTGCCTTCCAGACTTGAAAGAAGTCCCGTATATCCGGTCAAAAATGCCGGAGATTTAATTTTCTCCAAAAGGGCTTCGATAACTAACTGCTGGTTTCTCGCACGCTGATAGTCTCCGCCAGCCAGATTCATACGTTCCCGGGCAAAGGCCAGTGCGTGGACCCCATCCAGATGATTGATACCTTTGGCATATTCATAATAGCTCCATGTATCTGTTTCTTCATTATATTGCTTATAATAGGTTGAAAATGCGTACTCAGAATCCACATTAATGCCGCCCAGCGCATCAACCATCATAATGAGCGAAGTAAAGTTTATACGTACATAATAGCTTATGTCCAAATCAAAGATATTTTCCATGGAAGCAATGGAGTACTGGATTCCGTACATACCCGCATGTGTTAATTTATCTTTCTCGCCGTAAGTAATTCCCGGGATTTCCACATAGGCATCTCTCGGCACGCTGACCAACAATACCTGTTTTGTCGTCGGGTTTACACAAGCCATGATATTTACATCGCTCCGGCTTGTCTCATCCATATCTCCATAGACATCCATACCGCTCAGGAACACAATAAATGGTTCTTTCGTGATCGGCAGATCCGGAATATCTTCCATGTAAACTTCTGTTTCCACATTAAAATTGTCAATAATCCGAACTTTTTCTGTGAATCCCGGATTATTTTCCTCTATCAGCTCATCCAAAGCCTGATTATAAATCATTGCATTGATCTTACCGCTGTACAGCGCCTCGACCTGTTCCGAATAGGAATTGAATTCTGTTACGTCTATCTCCGAACCCAGATTATTATTCATCTGAGTGATCGCCAGATCGATCTTTGAACGATCCAGGGTAGCCGTAATACCAAACTTATAATCCTTCGCATCCGACAGTGACTCTGCCGGATCTTCTTTAAGAACAGCGATAACGATTTTATCCGTCTGATAAGTCTTAACATTTGTCACGTTATCCAGCGTATACATAGTTTTTCCTACATAGATACTTCCGAAAATCATGACAATGGATATTATAACAGATATAATCTTACCAACCCAATGAGCATGGCGACGGAATTGCAGCAGAAAACAAATTAATGCCAGCACCAGCAAAACAATACTTGCCGCAATAAAATATTTCACAGGAAGAACATCCAGCTTAAGAAGCAATCCCATGAATACAAAGGATAAGATCAACTGAATGACAGCCAGGATCTTTCCGCCCAAATGCCGGTTTTTTCGACGTTTTTCAGCCTGCTTTCGAAGACGCGCTTCCCGCTGCCTGTAGCGTTCTTCCGCTTCCTCATCATCGATATCTTTACGATTCCGCTGAGAATATACCCGTTTTGGCGGATCATAGACTTCCTCATGATCTTCTATACTTTCATCACTGTCAGCCTCTTCAAAAAGTTCCGAACCATTGGCCGGAATCTGAGGTCCGCGCTGCTTGCGTACAAATTCGGAATCAAACTCCAATTTTCTGTGTTTGGATTTTGGGGAATCATGCTCCGATTCAGATTCTGTTTGCTCTTCTGACGGATTAGAAGCCGTATTTCCCATTATCTTTTCAAAATCCTCAAACGTGCTTTTCCTCTGCATATTTCCTGTTCCTTCCAATTTCTTCAAATCATTATACACGACGTCAAGTGGCATGACAATAGTAAAAACTAACGTAAATTACGAACTTTTTGTGTCTAAATCCCAATTTTCAGCCATAATCTGTGCAATTTTATAATCTGCGGCCGTCGTAATCTTCATATTCGAAACTTCACCAGCGATCATATGTACCGGAATCTGACGTACGGTGCATATTTTGCAGGCATCCGTCAGGATATTTTTCTCTTCCGGTGTCAGTCCCTCATAAAGCCGCTTCAGCAGATCCATCCGGAAGCTCTGCGGCGTCTGGCTCTGATACAAATACTTCCGTTCAGGAATATCTGAGATGAATTTTCCATCCTTTGAAAAAATAATCGTATCCACCGCCGGAATGACCGTGTCCACCGCATCATACTTGATAACCGCCTCCACATGATCCTCGATCAGACGCCGCGTCACAAAAGGCCGCACGCCATCCTGGGTGATAATATAATGTGTTTCTTCCGTCCCAAAATCTTTTTCAATCTGTCCAATGACATTCATGATCGTTTCATTCCGTTCGGCGCCGCCTGCGGTCAGATGCACCCGCTCGCACTCATCCCGGGAAATATATTCGCTGACAAGTTCCGCCATATAATCCACCCATTCCGGATGAACTCCAAGATAAATATGCTCCAGAGCCGGACATTTCAAAAAAGTATCCAGGGTGTGAATAATTATCGGCCGATCAGCCAGATTCAAAAATTGTTTCGGCATATCCGCGCCCAAGCGGGAACCCACGCCTCCAGCGACAATCACTCCAAAAATCATTTCTGCTCACCCCACCTTTTACCGAAATACGGCGATAACCGTATCCACCATAATTTTCAATTCATGCAGCAAACTGAATTCCCGAAGACTTTTCAGGTTGTATTCCATCTTTTCCGGCAAAACCACATGAATATATGCCTCATCCACATCGGCCACATCGGCCAGCAATTTTTCTTCATCTTTATATTGAATAGAAACCTCCGATGTTACTCCCGCCGGTAAAAGCAGGGTAGCCGTCATTTCATCCGTATATTCCCGGACATATTTGACCACTTCCGGCCGTGTGCCGACAAAACTCATATCTCCCAGTAAAATATTGATCAACTGGGGCAGTTCATCCAGACGATACTGACGCATCACCGCGCCCAGACGGGTAATCCGGGTATCGCCGCTGGCCGTCACCTGGGTTCCCATTTTATCCGCATGATTTACCATAGTCCGAAATTTGAAAATCCGGAACTGACGCCCATACTGAGTCACCCGAACCTGTCGGAACAATGCGGGCCCCGGTGAATCCAGACGCACTGCAATTGCCAGCGCCAAAAGAATCGGCATCAACATCACGAGAAGGATTGCGGAAAGAACCACATCCATGCACCGCTTCAAAAAAAGGCTGGCCTTCTTTTTTTGTAATCGTTCATAATAAGGCCGGACCGCATCATTCTGCATGCGTTTCGGCAAATCTTCCCATTTTCTCAACATAAATCTATCCATACTTTCCTAAAAGTTTCCACTACATAGGCCACCTGTTCATCCGTCAGGCAAGTGTGCAGCGGCAGGGTCAATTCATTTTCAAACATATGGAAGGCATTTGGATAATTTTCAATATCAAATCCCATATTCCTATAGGCAGACAATAATGGCAGCGGCTTATAATGTACATTCGTTGCCACGCCTTCCTCAGCCATAGCCAAAATAAACCGATTCGTAAATTCCCGATTTTTTCCGGTCAGACGTACAAGATACAGATGACCGCTGGATACATTTTCTCCATCAAAATGTACCAGACGGGTCACAGGAAATTCGCTGAGCGCCTTGTCATAAACTTCTATAATTTCTCTGCGGCGTCTCAAAATATCCGGATACCGTTTCAACTGGGCCAACCCGATAGATGCCACGATATCCGTCATATTGCACTTATAATAAGGTTCGATAATGTCATACTCCCAGGCTCCCAACCTGGTTTTTGCCAAAGCATCCTTGGACTGACCGTGAAGTGACATCAGCATATATTGCTTATATAACTCTTCATCATCGATTCCCGGAATATCTCTCCAGGTCACCGCTCCGCCCTCCGCGGTGGTCAGATTTTTCACCGCGTGAAAAGAAAAGCAAGTAAAATCTGCGATTTCGCCGCACATTTTTCCCTGGCGCATCGCACCGAATCCGTGGGCTGCGTCAGCCATCAATATCACCCGTCCAATACTTCTTTGAATATCATTGGAAGGATGGAACAGATGCTTTTTATTTTCCACGATTTGAAAAAGACGGTCGTAATCACAGACTACGCCGCCCAGTTCTACCGGGATGATTACCTTCGTCCGCTCTGTGATCGCCGCTTCCAGTTGATCGTAATCCATCTGAAAGGAATCCGGAGCTGTATCCACCAGCACCAGTCTGGCTCCTACATGACAGACCACACTGGCTGTCGCTGTATAAGTGTAAGCGCTGGTGATCACTTCATCCCCAGGTCCCACACCGAGAATGCGAAGCGTCGTTTCCATGCAGGCCGTTGCCGAATTCAGACATACGGCCCGGCGCGTCCGGCAAAAATCTGCAATCTTATTCTCAAACAGTTTCGTCTTAGGGCCTGTGGTAATCCATCCACTCTTTAATGTATCTACGACTTCTTTAATTTCTTCTTCGCCGATATCCGGCGGTGAGAAAGGAATATTCATTAAGTCTCATCTCTTTTCAATGTTTTGCTCTGCCGGAAAGGTTCGTACTGACTGACTTCCGAATCTCCCATTGGCACCATTCGTTTTGATTTTAATGCGTCCCGCTTCTTATCCTCCGGACGTATATGATATGTCGGCACGATTTTAGATACCATAGCCTTCATCTGGCTCGTCTCATCATAAGCATAAGTATAGAGCTTTTCCAGGCTCTGAAGAAATTCATCTTCATCAAATTCGATCGGTTTTCCGACATAGATCATTTTATTCGCCGTCTGCTGGAGCCCTTCTTCATTCATCAAAAGCTCTTCAAACAGCTTTTCTCCCGGTCTAAGACCCGTATATTCAATCTCAATATCCTCACCCACCGTATAACCAGAAAGCCGGATCAGATTTCTCGCCAGATCATCAATTCGGACCGGCTCACCCATGTCCAGTACAAAAATTTCACCGCCCTTGGCTGTGGCTCCTGCTTCCAGGACAAGACTCACGGCCTCCGGAATCGTCATGAAATATCTCACCACATCCGGGTGAGTCACCGTAACCGGACCACCGGCCTGGATCTGCTTTTTAAACAGAGGAATCACACTGCCATTGCTCCCCAAAACATTACCAAAGCGCACCGCAACAAAATCCGTATCGGAACGGTTGTTAAAAGACTGTACGATCATCTCGCACATCCGCTTGCTGGCGCCCATGATATTGGTCGGGTTCACCGCCTTATCGGTGGAAATCAGCACAAAACGCTTCGCTCCGTACCTGTCGGCTGCCGTAGCGACTTTATAAGTACCAAACACATTGTTTTTAATCGCCTCATTCGGGCTGTCCTCCATCAGCGGCACATGCTTATGAGCCGCCGCATGATAGACGATATCCGGACGATACTGCTCAAAAATCGAATTCACCCGGTTTGTATTACGCACCGAACCGATCAATACAATTAAATCCAGATACGGATATTTCTGTTTTAATTCCTGCTGGATATCATAGGCATTATTTTCATAAATATCTAAAATGATCAGACGCCGCGGGTGATTCGCCGCAATCTGACGACACAGCTCGCTTCCGATAGAACCGCCGCCGCCGGTCACCAGAACACATTTCCTGGACACATAACTCATAATGGACTGGACGTCCACATCCACCGTTTCCCGTCCAAGAAGGTCTTCAATCTGAACGTTACGAATCATGGACAGGTCCAGGTCTCCCGTCACGAACTGGTAGACTCCGGGGAGAATTTTCAGTTCACAATCCGTGTCCTTGCATATATCGACGATTTCCTTTGTCGTCTTTTTGCCAATACTTGGCATGGCAATGATAATTTCATTGATATCATATTTTTCCACGGATTCGATAATCTTATCCCGGCCGCCGACAACTTTCACTCCGTGAATATAGTTATTCTGTTTATGTTTGTCATCATCGATGAAGCATTTGATCCGGGCGTCCAGATAATTACTCATGATCAGCTCTTTCATGACCATATTTCCAGCCTCACCGGCGCCAATGATCATCGTATTGCGCGCATGCCGCCCATGATTCCGACTCTCTACCATCGTTCGTATGATGATCGACGAATACCTGGTAATGCAGACACAGGCGAGAAGACAGATAAAATAAATGGCAAAAAAGCTTCTCGGCACGGCATTATAAGTGAAGTAACTGTAAATTATCGTAAAAATAGTAGAAGCCGCTACAGCGGTCACAATTCCGACAAGTTCTCTGGAATTGGCAAAACGCCATAGGGTATGATAGAGCTTTGCCGCCCAGAAAATGAAGAGCGTTACTATGATAAAAGCCGGAACCATCCGTTCTACAGCCATCACATAGGGCCCTGGTATATGACTTACATCCATTTCAAAACGCATGAGCAGGCCCAAAAAAGAGCAGAGGACCACGCTCAATGCGTCTACGATGATCAAAAAGATTTTATTAATCAACGATTGTTTTTCTTTTTTTAAGGAATCCATCGTCCAATCCCTTTCCCCGCAGTCTGATTTAGTTCATCATGCTTGCGGCAATTTCCTCCTGGCTGATCGTCTCGCCATTCTTCACACGATTGATAAAGTCTGCGGCTGTTGCCACGCTGTTCTCATCCGGAATCATGACATAAAGAATCTGATCACCGGAAGAATAACATGTATAATCTGTATCGTTGCCTGTACCCACGACTCTGGAAGACATGATATCCCATCCGGCGCCATCGTTCAGCTGCATACGCACCAGACTGGAAATCTGCTGCTGGCTGAGACTTGTCTCAAAGCTGTCAGACAAGCTGTCCATGATGCCCATATAACCGGTCAAAATAGCCGGTGACAGGCACTTATTAATAATCGCTTTCAAAACGATCTGCTGATTCATAACACGGTCATTGTCACCATTTGGCAGATTGTAACGTTCTCTGGCAAAGGCCAGCGCCGAGGAACCATCCACGCCATAATTCATGCCCTGTACAAAGTATTCGCCGCTGATCGTTGTAAATTCATAAACTGAATCCAGATCCACGCCGCCAAGGGCATTGACCATATCTCTTAATGTTGTGAAATTCACTTTCGCATAATAATCCACACTGACGCCAAATAACTGGGATAATGTATCCATGGAACACTGCGGACCATACAGACCGGCATGGGTCAGCTTGTCGCGGGATTCCCCGGAAATACCCGGAAGCTGTACATAATAATCCCGAGGGATAGATGTCATCAATACCTGATTTGTATTTGGATTCACCGTCACAAGCATGTTTACATCGCTTCGGCTGGTCGTCGCAATACTTCCCTCTGTATCGATACCGCTGATAAAGATGGTAAACGGCGTCTTTGTAACATCCGTTTTATCACCGGAAACCGTCTCTACTTTTGTTTTGATCTCGATATGCTTTAATTCACGGATATCCGTTGAAAATGTCGGAAAGTGTTCTGTCAGAGACGAATCATAGGCCGTATTATATATGATCGCCTGAACGTTGCCGTCATACAGATCCTGAACCATAGCATATGGATCTTCATAATTGTAACAACTCAACTCCTGGCCGACCTGGTCCTCCGCCTCAGTGATCGCCTGGGATACTTTATCACTTCCGTTGATCACCTGGGCTCCAAAATCATAACCGACCGCATCCTCCAGCGTCTGGGCCGCATCATCGTTCAGCACCGCAATAGAAATTCGGTCTACTTTATAATCATTACTTGTAATGCTGAGCAGCGTCACATTGGTCCGGATCAGATAAACATTGCCCAAAATCAACAGGATCAGCATCAAAACGCAATCGATCTTTCCTATAATATGGGCGCTCCGCGTAAACTGGGACCCCAGCGCAAAGGCGTCCAAAAACACGAGGATACCAAAGATGATCGCCAGATATTTCATCGGCAATACATTGACCATTAATAATACTGCTATGAACACGATCGACAAAATGATCTGAATGACTGCTAAAATCTTGCCAACCGTATGCCGGTTTCTTTTTCTTCTTTTTTTTCGGCTGTTTTTAGTGTTTCCCATAATTCACCTCTGTATAAATTTTTATAGAATTATCCATTATATCCCACTTATTATAGTACATCAATTTTTAAAAAGCAATGTAAAACCGCATTTATCACAGTTTTGACACAAAAAAACACATCCGATACCGATGCATTGGCCGCATATACATACAAAGGGATGAATTCCTTTTCACCCGAATTCATCCCTTTTTATTTCTATTCGTAAGCCTTCGGCAGATTCCACTTGAAAATCGTCGCCAGCATACGCAATCCGAACACAATGCCAATGCCAATAAAGGCGGCCGCCATATCATCCACCCGATGACGCACCAATTGATAATAGACGATCCCTCCAAAAATTGACGCTACTGCATAAATTCGCTTACGCAATACAAAGGGAATTTCTCCAATCATCAAATCTCTCAGTACGCCGCCGCCAATCCCGGTCACCATGGCCAGAAAAACAACGAAAAATCCGTTATCTATATATCCCATGCCCATGGCCACCTTAGCTCCGGTAATCGTAAAAGCTCCCAGCCCCGCCGCATCAAAGATATTATTCACGGCGCTTACTACATCCACATTATGCTCATAATGCTCTTTCGACAGCCATGCGATCAAAAATACAATGGCCGCCGTCACTACTGCAATAGCCATATAGCGATAATTTGAGAAAGCCGATGGCGGTGTCTTGCCAATCAGCACATCCCGGATAATTCCACCGGCCAGCGCCGTTGTCGCGCCAAGAAAAATGACGCCAAAAAGATCGACCCGTTTTTCCAGTGCAGCCATTGCTCCGGAAACGGCAAAAGAAATGGTCCCCGCCACCTCCAGAGCAGAGAAAAATATTTCACCAAACGCCATTACCGTATCCCTTTCATCTTTACCCATTCACTGATACGCCGGTAATTCGGCACATCTACATGATAGGCTTCCCCAAGACGAACCATTTCATGAACCAGACCGTCCACTTCCGACATGCCTCCGGCCGCCACATCCCGCTGCATGGAAGTCACAGCATCCGGCGTCAGGCCCGCCAGAATATTTCCTGCATTTTCAACCAGGTCCACGTCAAAATGAAGTCCCATCGCTTCTCCCACAGCGCCGACCTCCCGAACCAAATCGAAGAACATTTCACGCTTCTCGCCCGGCTCCATGAAATCCGCAGCCGCACCATCGTAATAAAGCCCGGCCGCACCCATCGGTGACACAAAGGAAAACTTTTGTAAAACATCTTTGCGGATATCTCTGGTCAAATGAGCCTCGATCCCCGCCTCATTCAACCGCTGCTCCACATCCTCCAACAGGACTTCGAGCCTCTGTTCTTCAACGGGTTCTCGGAGTCCGAAAAACATCCTGAAAATCGATGTCGGCTGGGCAATCACTCCCGGCCGTTCAATCATCGAGAAAATATATACACAGCCGTCCAACACCGTACAATCAAGCTCCGACTGCATCCTGCTTCCCGTTCCAAATACATTCAAGATCGGAATGACTACGGTTTCCCGCCCAACAACTTTCTCCAAAAACTGCACGGCCTCATCCAGAGAATAATATTTTACACAGACAAATACCACATCCGGAACTTCCCCCAGGCTTGCATAATCTTCCATTGTGCAGGCTTTCACCGGAGCCACCGTAAAATCTCCGACTCTCGCCGACTTCACCCAAAGTCCATTTTCCAACATTGCCGCCAAATGTTTTCCTCTGGCAATAAAAGTCACGTCCTCGCCTCGTCTGGCCAAATATCCCCCGATACAACCGCCTGTCCCTCCGGCGCCCACAATAAGAAACTTCATATGTCTTTTCCCCCTTTATCCTGATTCCATTTATTTCATTATACCATGTCAACTAAGCTCGTGAAAGACCTCGCTAAGTTTCCAGGTATATATTCACACTAGGCTCGAAAACACCTCGCCAAGTGTTCACATAATAAAATACAAATTTTTTTCTGAAAACCTATTTCCTTATTTTCATTTTCGTTATACAATAAATTTATCTGCCATCCGTAAACAGTAATGACAAATTTACAACTAAAGATTCGGGAAATTCTGCTTCAGGCGAGAATATCCAAAGCTTACAAAGGCTATCCATATCTGGAATATGCCATCTATCTGGTCATCGAGAACGAATCTCGTTTGTGCCATATTTATAATGATGTCTATGTAAAAGTTGCTGAACGTTTCAATGTTTCGCCTCTATCTGTTGAAAAAAATCTTCGGACACTTCGGGATGCTTTCTGGCAAAACTATGGCTTCGAATATTTTAAAGAACAATGCGGCGTCATTCTCTATAATCGTCCATTTCCAAGAGAAATCATCGAAATACTCGCAGAACAGGTCACAAAAGAAATACGAAATGATAAACTTACACCAAAAGATTAAAGACGTTCTGCTTAAAGCACACATCTCCGAAAACTATAAGGGATTTCTTTATCTGGAATATGCTATCTGCCTGGTCATCCAGGATGAATCTCGCTTATCTTCGATATTCAACGAAGTTTATACAAAAGTTGGCGACCGTTTTGGAGCCACGCCAAAGGCCGTCGAAAGAGATATTCGAACTTTGCGGGATGCATTCTGGAATAATGGCGGTTTTGAGTACTTCAAGAAACATTGCAATGTACTTCTTTACAATCGGCCATACGCAAGAGAGCTGATTGAACTTTTTGCCGAACAGGTTCTGCGAGAAATACGTGAAGAAAACTTCTAAAAAATCAGGGGCAGTCGGTTAATGCCGATTTTGCCTCTTTGACAAACACGGAAGAGACAAT
>CATZYB010000070.1 GCA_958426095.1 uncultured Lachnospiraceae bacterium | reverse complement strand
GATCAAACAGCAGTTAAAAATCGGCTGAACAAAATAATCTGCATCATGGAAATGAATAACGCCTTCTTCATGGGCCTTCGCAATCTTCTCAGGAAGAAGCAGACGGCGGGTAAGATCCTTGGATACCTCACCGGCGATCAAATCACGCTGCGTGGAAGCCACTGTTGCATTTTTATTGGAGTTTTCTTCCATAACATCTTTATTACTATTTTTGATCAGACTCAAAATGGAATCGTCTGTTGTATTCGCTTTTCGTACCAACTCTCTCTGATAACGATAAATAATGTACGTTTTGGCCAAATCATATTTTCCTTCAGCCATTAATTTCTGTTCGATAATGTCCTGAATATCTTCCACTAACATACGTTTACGGTGACGTGTTTCTATATATTCAACGATGCTTTCAATCACATCTTCCGTAATCTTTTCCTCTGGCGGAACTTCCGCATTTGCTTTGGAAATGGCAACAATAATCTTGCTTCGGTCATAATTAACTTCGCGGCCATCCCGCTTAATAACTATCATATATAAATCCCCTTTCTTTTTCTTTTGGATGCTGTCCTAGGCCATTATATCACTGTATCTAAAAAAAAGCTACTATAAAATACAAAATATAGAAAAATAATTACGCCCAGCACAACATGTTGTACTGAGCGTTCTATATTTATCCAAGTACGTTTTTTGCGATATCTACGGACTGTTTGGCGTCTTTTGCGTAAAAATCAGCCCCAATCTGCTTCGCATAGTCTTCGGTCAGCACCGCTCCGCCGACCCATATCTTGCAGTCGCATCCGGCTTCATGAAGGGCATGTATCGTTTCTTCCATACTTACCACCGTCGTCGTCATCAATGCACTCAGCCCCACCAGCTTTGCCCCGGTCTGCTGAACAGCTTCCACGACCTTTTCAATCGGAACATCTTTACCCAGGTCAATCATTTCATAACCGTAGTTTTCCATGACCACCTTGACAATATTCTTTCCAATATCATGAATATCGCCTTTTACCGTAGCGATAATAACTTTACCCTTTGAAACCGTTCCCGCATCCTTCTGGCTGGCCATATACTCTTTCAAAACATCAAAAGCTTCCTGGGCCGTCGTCGCCGACTGGATAAGCTGAGGAAGAAAAAGTTTTCCGGTTTCAAAATCTGCCCCGACCTTGTCCAGCGCCGGAATCAAAATTTCATTGACGATTTCCATGGCCTGCTTTGTTTTTAAAAGCTCTCTGGTAGCCTCCGCCGCATATTCCCGGATACCATTCAAAACCGCATATTCCAGGCTCTTTGTATCCGATGGCTTTGCAGCCGGAGCCGCCGACGGATGATTCTTCTCTGCTTCTACAATTTTACTGTATTTATCTACATAAAATTTAGAACCTTCATCCCGATTGTACAATACATTAAAACTATCAATGGCCGCCATCATGGCCGCCACATTCGGATTAATGATCGGCAGATCCAATCCATGAGCCATGGCCAAAGTCAAAAACGCCACATTCACAATTTCTCTTTTCGGCAGTCCAAAGGAAATATTGGAGACGCCAAGAACTGTTTTTACACCAAGCCGTTCTTTGACAAGCTGCATCGCTTTCAAAGTCTCAACCACTTCTTTTTGCTGGGCCGAAGCTGTCAGCGTCAGACAGTCGATAAAGACGTCCTCTTTCGGAATTCCATAGCTTTCCGCCGTGCGGACAATCCGCTCTGCCACCGCATACCGTTCTTCCGCCAACAATGGAATACCGTTTTCATCCAATGTCAGGCCGACCACCGCTGCTCCGTATTTTTTTACCAACGGAAGAATCTTTTCCATCACGGCCATTTCACCGTTGACCGAATTGACGATCGGCTTTCCGTTATAGATTCGAAGTCCGCATTCAATAACTCCGGCATGGGAAGAATCAATCTGAAGAGGCACATCCACAACACCCTGAAGTTCTTTAATGACCTCCACCATCAGTCCGGCTTCATCAATCTTTGGCAACCCCACATTCACATCCAGAATATGTGCCCCGGCTTCTACCTGGGAAATGCCCTGCGTTAAAATATATCCAATATTATGATTTAGTAACGCTTCTTTAAAAAGCTTCTTACCCGTTGGATTAATCCGCTCGCCAATGACGCGGACTCCATCAATTTCAACGACCTGGGTACTGCTGCAGACTGCTGCCCGCTGAATAAAAGCCGGACGATTTGCCGTCTTTCCTTCGGCTTCTCTCCGGGCAAGCATTTTTTTCATTTCACGGATATATTCCGGAGTCGTACCGCAACAGCCGCCGATAATCTGAACACCCAGATCCATGAACTTGTCCATTTGCTCTGCAAACTGTTCGGCGCTGATATCGTAACCGCCGGAATTTAAATTTGGAAGTCCTGCATTTGCCTTAATGATCACAGGCAATGGCGTCCACTCTACCAGCTTCTGCGCCAGAGGATAAATATCATTTGGTCCAAGAGAACAGTTGATACCGATGGCGTCCACTCCAAGTCCTGTCAATGTCAAAGCTGCTGCTTCTACAGTCACTCCGGTAAAAGTCCGGCCATTTTTTTCAAAAGTCATTGTTGAGAAGATTGGCAGAGATGTATTTTCCTTTGCCGCAAGAACCGCCGCTTTCATTTCCAAAAGGTCGGTGCTTGTCTCTATCACGACTAAATCTGCTCCGGCCTTTTCGCCGACAGTCATCATTTCCTTAAACATATCATAGGCTTCTTCAAATTTCAGACTGCCGTTTGGCTCCATCAATTCTCCGATAGGCCCCACATCCAGAGCCACGGCCACATTACGTCCGGAGTCTGCCACTGCTTTTTTTGCGTTTACAACACCGGCCCTCACCAGTTCTTTTACCGAATAATCACTATAACTTAATTTATAACGGTTGGCACTGAAGGTATTTGCGTAAATAATATCCGCCCCCGCCTCGATATACTGGCGGTGAATATCAATTACAGCCTCTGCATGGGTTACATTTAATGCTTCCGGAACCTTACCCATAGGAACCCCGGCCGCCTGAAGCATCGTTCCCATACCGCCGTCCAGCATCGTGATTTTATTTTTAAAATCTAACATCTGGTTCCTCTCTTTCTAAACGCACACCGTTCACGATTATTACAAAAATCACATTTATTTTTTCTCTCATCTCGTCTTGTATCGCTGATGCCCAATATAGCCGTCACCGATTTGCTCGGCATCATGAGACAGCTTCCCGTCAAAGATACGCCGATTTTCCGATGGGTATCCAGCACACGAATTAATTCTCTTTGAGTTTCCAGCGGCAGATCGCCATAACCCGGACTGAATCTCCAGGTCAAATGACATCCTTCCGCCAAAACTTCCCGCTCCATTTCTTTTTCGGCCAAATCTGCAATCTGCTCTACTGCCTGAATGCCACAGCTATCCATCACGACGCCCACATCCGGCTCTGTGACCATATACCGACGGATCCGCTTATCCAGTTCGATTCCTGCCGTGGCTCCGAGTAAAAACATTTCATTACAATTTTTCAAATGCTCCTGAATATCTTTTCCGGTCAACACCAGCGCTGTTCCCGGAATATGAATGCCATCATCATATTTTTCAATTATAAATCTTCTATATATATACTTCGGCTGGAGAATCTCCAGTGTCTCCGCCTCACAGCGATTTAAAAGCTGTTCAATCCTTTCCGTAACTCCCGAATCTTTATAACCGAGATACCGAAGAATCTCCTCCCTGTTTAACCGGCCGATCATACCCGTTTGTTACAGCTTGCCAGAATATTTGAAATACTATTCGTAATCCGTGTCGCTGTCTCCACATTATTCATTGTATAAAGGTGAATTCCCCGCACATCATTATTGATCAAATCAATGATCTGATCTGTAGCAAAAGCAATTCCTGCATCCTTCAAAGCCACCGGATCATCTGCGTACTTATTTAACATCTTAGAAAACTTCACCGGGAAGCTGGCGCCGCACATTGAAACTGTCCGCTCAATCTGAGCCTTATTCGTAACTGGCATAATTCCGGCTTCAATCGGAACACGAATTCCAACCTTCTCTACTTTATCCATAAAATCATAAAAATGATTATTATCAAAAAATAACTGAGATACCAGATGGGTTACGCCCGCATCGACTTTTTTCTTTAAATTTTCAATATCCGCATCGATGCTTGGGGAATCACAATGTCCTTCTGCATAACAGGCTCCCGAAATATTAAAGCTGTCATCATAGCTTTTAATAAACGCAGCCAGATCGCTGGCATGTTCAAAATCAATCACGTTATTTCCCGGTGTAATATCACCGCGAAGGGCCAAAATATTTTCGACGCCTTCTTCTTTTAAACGATCCAGAAATTCAATAATACTTTCCTTTGTTGATCCCACGCAGGTCAAATGGCTGACCGGCTCAATCTGATACTCGCTCTTAATCAAAGACGCAATTTCACAAGTCTTATTTTTCTGCGCTTCTGAACCGCCGGCTCCATAAGTTACACTGATAAAATCCGGTTTTAATCCCCGAAGTCCATAGAGCGTATTGTAAATTGTATCAATCGATGTGGTCTTTTTCGGAGGAAATACCTCCAAAGAGTAAACAACCTTTTTACTTTCAAACAGCCGCTGTATATTCATAAAAAATCCTCCGCTTCATTTAGTCCATCTAATTATAGCTCCCGAAACTTTATTTTTCAATAATTTAATTTTTATAACTGGTTATAGAGTCCGTCTGCACTCCAATTATTAAATTTTAATAACTCGTTGAATTATTAAAAAATCCATAGTAAGATAAAAAGGTAAAAACCTTTTGGAGGTGGTTAAAATGAAATTTACAAAAATGCACGGATGTGGAAATGACTATGTTTATGTAAACTGTTTTGAGGAAACCATTGAAAATCCTTCCGAAACAGCAAAACTGGTCAGTGACCGCCATTTTGGAATTGGTTCTGACGGTCTTATTCTCATCTGTCCATCAGATAAAGCAGATTTCCGCATGGCCATGTACAATCTGGATGGCTCCGAAGGTAAGATGTGCGGAAATGGTGTCCGCTGCATCGCCAAATATGTCTATGACCATCATTTAACGGATAAAACTCAGATTTCCCTCGAAACTCTCGGCGGAATTAAATATTTGGATCTGAATATTAAAAACGAAAAAGTTGAAACTGTAACCGTGGATATGGGCGCTCCGATTCTGACATCATCTGAGATTCCGGTCAGTATCTCAAAAGACCAGGTCATCGATGAACCTGTGGAAATCGACGGAAAAGTATGGCGCATGACCTGCGTATCTATGGGTAATCCTCATGCCGTCGTTTTCGTTGATGATACAACCAGCCTGCAGCTGGAACATATCGGACCTCTTTTTGAAAAGCATCCCCTCTTTCCGGAACAGGTCAATACCGAATTTGTCCATGTAATTGACCGGCATACCGTCGATATGCGTGTGTGGGAACGGGGTTCGGGTGAAACACTGGCCTGCGGCACCGGAGCCTGTGCGACGGCCGTCGCCTGCATCCTGAACGGCAAAACTGATAACGAAGTGCTTGTTCACCTTCTCGGAGGAGATCTGCTGATTAAATATGATGCAGAAAAAAATACGGTCTTTATGACCGGACCAGCCACCGAAGTTTTCTCCGGCGAAATTGAACTCTGAAAGGAATGTATACTAATATGAAATTATCCCAATTACTTGAACGAATGGACTATACCTGTGTCCAGGGTTCCGTAGATATTCCTATATCTCATCTTCTTTATGATTCCAGAAACGCCTGCCCGGATGGTGTATTTGTCTGCATCAGCGGTGCGGTAATGGATGGACATACTTTCATTTCGGACGTTGTAATGAAAGGTGTCACTGCCGTTATTGTGGAAAAAGAAGTCAAAGCTCCGGCCCATGTCACTGTCATTCGTGTAGAAAATACCCGAAGCGCTCTGGCTTATATGTCAGCCGCCTATTTTGGATATCCTGCTGAAGAATTAAAGACGATTGGTATTACCGGTACTAAAGGAAAAACAACCACAACCTATATGGTTCGTTCCATCCTGGAAAACTCCGGTTTTAAAACCGGTCTGATCGGCACCATTGAAACCATTATCGGTAAAAAAGTCATTAAAGCCAATAATACAACGCCGGAATCCTACCTCGTTCAACAGTATTTCCGCGATATGGTCAATGCAGGCTGTGAATGCGTTGTCATGGAAGTTTCTTCCCAGGGCCTCATGCTCCACCGGGTAGATGGTTTTACCTTTGACTATGGCATCTTTACCAACCTTGGTCCGGACCATATCGGCCCGAATGAACACAAGGACCTGGACGACTATATTCACTGTAAATCTTTACTTTTTAAACAATGCCGTCATGGCATCGTCAATATGGATGATGACTATGTAGATCGGATTACCGAGGGCCATACCTGCGATCTTGAAACCTTCGGTATGTCTGAAAAAGCGGACTTCTGCGCTTCCGATATGAAATTACTTCAGAAACCGGGACTGCTCGGCGTTACTTATCACTTGTCCGGACGCATGGATATGGATGTGGAAATCGATATTCCGGGACGATTCAGTGTGTACAACTCTCTGACGGCCATTGCCATCTGTCATCACTTCAATGTTCCTAAAGAAAATATTCTGAAGGCATTGACCGACGTCCACGTTAAAGGCCGATTGGAAACCATACCGATTTCCCCAAAATTCACATTGATGATCGACTATGCCCACAACGCCATGGCTCTGGAAAGCCTGCTTCTTTCCCTGAAAGAATACCATCCGAAACGACTGGTCACTTTATTTGGCTGCGGCGGCAACCGAGACCCTCACCGCCGTTATGAAATGGGCGAGGTTTCTTCCAATCTTTCCGATCTGACTGTCGTCACCTCGGATAATCCAAGATTTGAAGAACCAATGGCCATTATCAATGATATTCTGATTGGCGTACGCAAAGGCCCAGGAAAATATGTTACGATCCCGGATCGAAAAGAAGCCATTAAATATTGTATTGACAATGCTGAAGAAGGCGACGTCATTATTCTCGCCGGCAAAGGCCACGAGGATTACCAGGAAATTAAAGGCATCAAATATCCGATGGATGAACGGGACCTGATTGCCGACATTCTGGCCGGAAGATAGAAATTGAAAAAGAGGATATCCATTTTACTCATTTTAATGGATATCCTCTTTCTTTAATTATGGACTTTAGTCTGTTGAGCATGGGTGAGTTTTTTCGCAAGAAAAAATGAATCCATGTGAAACAATAAACCACCTGCTATGCGGGTGGTGGGCCTGATGCTTATAGCAAAAAATCACTTTTCCGTTATAATAGAGGTGTCCAGCCACTATTAAAAGAGAGGAAAAGTGATTTTATGGCGAATAAATCCAATGAGTTATCCCACACAAAATGGATGTGTAAGTACCACATTGTTTTCACACCTAAGTATAGACGAAAAATGATTTATAATCAACTGAAAGTTGATATAAGGGATATATTAAAACAACTATGTGCATATAAAGGTGTGGAGATTTTGGAGGGACACTTGATGTCGGACCATATTCATATGTTGGTTAGCATACCTCCAAAAATAAGTGTCTCAAGCTTTATGGGATACCTGAAGGGAAAATCGGCACTTATGATATTTGATAGACACGCAAACCTGAAATATAAATTCGGAAACAGGCATTTCTGGTCAGAAGGATATTATGTAAGTACAGTAGGCCTTAACGAAGCCACCATAAGAAAGTATATACAAGACCAGGAAAAGCAGGATATCATGAAGGACAAATTAAGTGTCAAAGAATATGAGGACCCTTTTAAGGGTTAAAGGTGAAGTAGTACAAACGCCCTTTTAAGGGCGGCGACGAGTTAAAAGCACAGAGTGGCTGGAGCAAAGCGAAAGCCAGCGTCTTTAGGCGCTGGCCTAGCAATAGAGGCTTATAGCCTCAGAACAAGCCACCCGTTTTACGGGTGGTCATGACTTACCAATTTTAGAAACCTTCCTGGCGGCGTAATAATCTCAATTCGCGACGTTTTACCGCCGTTTCCCATTCCATCCGCTCACCATCATTTTCAAGGATCAACCCCGGAACTTTCATCGGTTTATCATCCTTTCCCATACACACCATAACAAAATACGCACGGTTAATCGGATAACGTTTACCTTCGGAATCTTCTCTGTATGTATCAATTCGAACTTCCATCGAAGTCGTTCCCACATGGGTAATCTTACCAATCAAAACAACAATATCATTTAAATATACACCGGATTTAAAATAGGTATTATCAATCGCTACTGTAGTTGCATCCCGGCCGCAATGCCGTCTGGCCGTAGCCCCGGCAACTTCATCGATCCATGTCAAAAGCTGGCCTCCAAACAAACGGCCAAATCCGTTAATATCCCGCGGCATTACAATACGATGCTGTACTGTCTTTGAATCTGATACTTTTTTAGCTTCCATATAACCTCAGTCCTTTCTGCCTAAGCCTAATCTACGGGTTAATGTTTTTATTATTTTAATATACGCGGACTGGAAATGCAAGTTAAGTATTTCATAAAATTTTGTAACCTATAAATAAACAAAATAAAAAGAGTATCATTTCCTGAATTTTAAAAATCGGGAAACGGTACTCTTTTTATTTTAATCCGCTACAATCACGCCATTTTCACAGTCAAGATTTACAAACACACCATTCTTTAATATATCCGTTGCATTTTTGACATTGATCAATACCGGAATATCCAGGCTAAGTCCAACTGTAACTGCATGTGCATCCAGGCTGGATTTTTCGATAACGATACCCGAAGCTGTTCTTAACTGTTTTAACATATGATTATTTGTATCTTTCGTAACGACAATATCTCCCGGCTGATAATTGTGAAGTAATTCCTTTTCAGAGCCGCATACACATAAACGTCCATGAACCTTCTGTTTATTAATACCTTCACCATTGGCCAAAATATGTCCGACAACCTGAACCTTTAACATATTTGTTGTACCGGAAACGCCCAGCGGAACACCTGCTGTAATAACCGTAACATCACCTTGTTTCACATATCCCTTTTTCTGAGCTTCCTCAACGGCCGTTTCAAATAAATCATCCGTTGTTCCTTTCTCCTCAATGATCAAAGGCTGAACGCCCCAGGACAGATTCAACTGGCGCCATACGCTTGGTGACATGGTGCAGGCAATAATCGGACAGGTCGGCCGGAATTTTGAAATCATTCGAGCTGTTCTTCCCGATTTGCTTACCGTGATAATTGCCGCTGCATTCAGGTCCATACCTGTTGTACAGGTTGCGTGAGAAATTGCATTTGTCACATCCGTGATCGCTTCGGTTCCCATCTCAGAAAAACGACGACGATAATTAATATCTATTTCCGTCCGTTCTGCAATTTTTACCATTGTCTGTACAGCTTCCACCGGATAAGCTCCGGCAGCCGTTTCACCGGAAAGCATGATTGCACTGGTGCCATCGTAAATCGCATTGGCAACATCCGTTGCCTCGGCACGCGTCGGCCGCGGATTCTTCATCATCGAATCCAACATCTGAGTGGCCGTGATAACCTGCTTACCTGCCTGATATACTTTACGAATAATCTTTTTCTGCAATACAGGAACTTCTTCCATCGGAATTTCTACACCCATATCGCCGCGGGCCACCATGATTCCGTCGGATACACGAATAATTTCATTGATATTCTGTACACCCTGCATGTTTTCAATTTTTGCAATAATATTAATAGTATTACAGTTCTTCTCTTCCAGAATCTTACGGATTTCCAAAATATCCTCGGCTGTCCGTGTAAAAGATGCCGCAATAAAATCAAAACCATTCTCGATACCGAAACAAATATCATCATAATCTCTCTGGCTGATAAACGGCATAGATAACACCGTATCCGGCACATTGACGCCCTTCTGATTCGAAATCACACCGGCATTAACAACTGTACAATGAATCTCCGTATCTTCTACCTCATCGATATAAAGCTCGATCAAGCCGTCGTCCAATAAGATTCGCCCGCCGGCTTTCACATCCTTTGGTAAATCCTGATAAGTAATGGAAACAATTTCAGAATTTCCAACAACTTCCCGGGTAGTTAAAGTAAATTTACTGCCTCTTTTTAACTCAGCTTTTCCATTTTCAAAAGTCTTCAATCGGATTTCAGGTCCTTTTGTATCAAGCAGCGCTGCTATAGGAAGATTTAATTCCTCTCTCAAACGCTTCACACGGTTTAATTTTTCTAACTGTTCTTCATGCGTTCCATGAGAAAAATTGAACCGCGCAACATCCATTCCTTCAATCATTAATTTTCTTAAAACATCTTCACTTTCAGATGCCGGTCCGAGTGTACATATAATTTTTGTCTTTCTCATACTCTACTCCTCTGCTTCCTTACTGTCTATTGATATATCTTCCTGCCGGGTTCTTTTTTGAACATCCAGACATATTAAACGATAAACTGTAGCTGTCAATGGAACACCGATCAACATTCCCGGAATTCCTCCAAGTCCTCCTCCGATGGTCACTGCAGCCAATACCCATATTCCAGGCAAACCAATGGAGGCTCCCACAACCTTCGGATAAATTAAATTTCCTTCAAGCTGTTGAAGAATGACTATAAATACAATAAATCCTGCCGCCTGAATCGGTGATACCGTAAAAATCATAAATGCGCCGACAACAGCGCCGATATATGCGCCTACCATCGGTATTAATGCCGTAGCGCCAATAAAAGTTCCTACCATTGGCGCATAGGGAAAACGTAAGATCAACATCCCCACAGTACATAAAATACCCAAAATAACGGCTTCCACACACTGTCCGGTAATAAAACTTGTAAAACTTTCATTTGCCGTATAAATTATATGATTGATACGCTTCATATGAATCTTTTTCATATAAACCTTCTGCAAAGTTTTCGCCTGAGCTTGAAGCTTCTCTTTATTCATCAAAATATATATGGCGAAAATCGTTGCAATCGTTATATTTACAACCGAACTTAAAAGCTGTGAAATAAATACAAAAGCAGAATTCAACATAGAACTGAAACCGCTTGTCACATAAGTAAACACCTTATTGAACATTTCCTGCCAGTTTATCTCCATAGCTCCGATCTGTTCTGCTAAAGACGGAAACATTTCTCCATTGGCCACGATCCAATCCTGGACCTTTTCAAAATAAACCGGTATTTCATCCGCCATTACAGAAAAAGCCTCTACCAATTCCGGAAGTACAATCCGTATGATTAAAATTATGGCTCCAAAAACCAAAAATATGGACAAGAAAACGCAGACACTTCTGCGGACCCGTATAGCTGCTTTACTGTTTGTAATCGGAAACCAATGATTTTCCAATACCTTCATAATTATATTCAATACGTAGGCGAACAAGCATCCTAAGATCAACGGAAATGCAACACTCCAGAGACGACTCATCCATGAAACTACTTTATCAAAACGAATGACCATCAAAGCCAGAACAGCGATACATAATCCATATTTAATGAACATCTTTAAATTTTTATTTATTTCAATCACCCCTTGCTGTCATTTTCTCATTCTAACATATTCTTATAAAATAAAAAAGCCCAATCGCATAAAATGCAATTGAACTTTTCTTTTAATGAGGCATCGGGGATTCGAACCCCGGACAACTTGATTAAAAGTCAAGTGCTCTACCGAC
>CATZYB010000069.1 GCA_958426095.1 uncultured Lachnospiraceae bacterium | reverse complement strand
TCCGGTGACCGGCGGCGATACGGGAGCGAAAAACGGAACTTTGTCCATTCTTGTCGGCGGAGATCGGGCGGATTATGAGGCTTGCCATAAGATTTTTGAAGCCATGGGAACGAATATTAATTATGAAGGCGGACCGGGCTGCGGCCAGCATACAAAGATGGCAAATCAGATTATGATCGCGGGAACCCTTTCCGGTGTCTGTGAGGCTATGAGCTATGCGAAGGCTCAGGGTCTGGATCTTCAGACACTTCTTGATTCGGTAGCTACAGGAGCGGCGGGAAGCAAGCAGCTCGATGCCTTTGGAGCTAAAATTATGAATGGCGACTATGCACCAGGCTTTTTCATGAAGCATTTCATTAAAGATATGAATCTTGCGGTGGAAGAAGCCGAAGCGCAGGGACTGGACTTGAAGGTGTTAAAACAGGTGCTGGCAAACTACCGGACACTGGAACCGGAATATGGAGACCTGGGAACACAGACGTTAATTAAATTTTATGAATAATGTTTAACGAGGGCATTGACGAGATTGTCAATGCCCTTTGATAATTTAACACGAAACGGATATATGTAAATGGGGTGTTGAAATGAAAGTTTTAAATTTTGGATCGTTGAATATTGATAATGTTTACCATGTGGATGATTTTGTTCAGCCGGGAGAAACGAAAAAATCATTGAGTTTTCAAGTGTTTCCCGGTGGTAAGGGGCTGAATCAGTCGGTGGCCTTAGCCAGGGCCGGAGCTGACGTGTATCATGCAGGAAAGATTGGAGATGACGGCCAGTGGTTGGTGGATTTAATGAGCCAGTCCGGAGTATGCGTAACTTTTCCAGAGACATCCGCCAGTCCTACAGCTTTGGTTCGGGAAGCGGATTGTGACACGGGAAAGGCCATTATCCAGGTGAGTGACGCGGGCCAGAACGCCATTATTCTTTATGACGGGGCAAACCAGACCATAGACCGTGCATTTGTGGATGAAGTTTTGAGCGGATTTGGAAAAGGAGATATTTTAGTCCTTCAAAATGAGATCAACCGGGTGCCGGAAATTATTGATTTGGCCTGGGAACGGGGAATGGATATTGCACTCAATCCATCACCGGCCAATGAAGTCATTCGTCAGTGCGATCTGAGTAAGGTCCATTGGCTTTTGCTGAATGAGATTGAAGGAGAATGGCTGACCGGAAAGAAAGAGCCGGAAAATATTGCGGAAAGTCTGTTGGAATCTTATCCGGATATGGAAGTGGTACTGACCCTTGGCAGCCAGGGCGTTTTATATCAATCCCATGAAAAGAAATGTTATCAGAAAGCGTTTAAGGTAAATGCGGTGGATACGACTGGAGCAGGAGATACATTGACCGGATATTTCCTCAAATGTGCGGCGGACGGAGAATCACCGGAAAGGGCGTTGATGATAGCGTCCAAGGCGGCATCGATCGCCGTATCCAGGCCGGGAGCCGCTGTTTCTATCCCGTATTGGGATGAAGTGGTTGAATAAAGGAGAAGATTATAATTATTAAAAATAGTTTAAGCTGCGGCAGCCGGGAAATGACACAGCCTTTCGGGGACCTTATCAGAGCGGTATGATGAAAATGATGGCGATTGGTTTGGGAAAACAGTATGGCGCCTCGGTCTGTCATGGCGAGGGTTTCCAGCAAATGGCGTATAATGTGCAGGCCTTTGGCAGCGCTATTCTTAAACACGCGAATATTTTGTGCGGCGTGGGGATTATCGAGAATGCTTTCGATGAGACGAAGAAGACGGGCCGGAGGCATTGTCTTTTGATTCAGAAGGGAATCTTACCGACTGTTTTCCGAGACAGCGGGGGCAGAGGAATTTGCGGTAAAGAGAAGAGAGAATTTCTCGTTGTGTTTATAAAGAAAATGGGATAGAATATTATTCGTAAGTTGGGAATATCCATATTGTTTTCGTGGCATAGAAAGGAATCATAAATGAAACTTGGTATAGAAAATTTTGCAAAAATTAAAAATGCGGATATTATTATTGATGGTATTACAGTGATCGCCGGTGAAAATAATACAGGAAAAAGTACAGTGGGAAAAATACTCTTTTCTTTTTTTAATGCACTGAATAATATTGAAGATAAAATTTCTGGGGAACGTATGAGTGAAATTGAAAAAACAAATCGATTAATTCTGCGGAAGTACATAAGTTCTTTGGATATTTCCAGATCTGTGATTACAAATAATGTGATAAATTTGTCCAGAAGGATACGTTTGCAGTTGAAAGAAATGACAGATGAGAATGTGACGATTTCCGATGATAAAATACGAGAGATAGTTGTGAGTAATCTTAAAAAGAGTATATTAAAGTCGGAAAACCTGGATGAATGGTCAGATATGATTGATGAAATGGTCCGTAATATAAGTGAAATCTTGCTTTTGCCAGAGGAAATGATTATTCGAGAGGTAATATCCAGGTATTTTAATTTAGTATTTCATGCTCAGATGAATTCCTTAGTCGATCACCAGAGTGACGAAGCAGTTTTGAATCTTGAGATTAAAGGAAAAACGGAGAAGCTGTTTTTTAGTAATAACGAATGTAAACATTTTACAAATGAACTGAATATTATTCATAAAGCAATTTATATTGATAACCCGTTTATTATTGATGAGTTATCCGGTTATAATGACTTGAATCCAATGAATGAACTTTTAAAGGATATATTGATCGAGGATACCGGAGATGGCGTTTTAGACGGAGTTA
This sequence comes from uncultured Lachnospiraceae bacterium, assembly GCA_958426095.1. GTDB lineage: Bacteria > Bacillota > Clostridia > Lachnospirales > Lachnospiraceae > Frisingicoccus. Next base: position 8,937 of record CATZYB010000069.1, on the reverse strand, counting down.
TTGAAACTGTTCGTGCCAAAGAGAAATTAAACGATATATATGAAACGTTGCAGAGCATTGTTGACGGAGAGATTATTTTTAGTCAGGATGAGGAGTTTTATCTGAAAAACAGTAATTTTAATGAGCCAATTGTCTTTCATAATCTTTCTGCGGGATTAAAATCATTTGTTATTTTAAAAATGTTAATTGAAAAAGGATGTTTGAAGGAAAAGGATGTCGTTATATTAGATGAGCCGGAAATACATTTACATCCTCAATGGCAGGTTGCATACGCTGAGTTAATTGTATTATTGCAAAAACATTTTGATCTGTCTGTGATTGTGACTACCCATAGTCCATATTTTTTGGATGCAATCAATTTGTTTTCGTGTAAATATGGAATTGATGATAAAGTAAATTACTACTTGTCATCGAATGTAAATGATGTAGTTCAAATGGATTTAGTTACTGGAAATATTGATTTGATATATAAAAAGATGGCTTCGCCGATTCAGGCCCTAGATACACTGAGATATGAATTGAATAATAATTGAAAGGTAGATGTCGATGACTGAAGAGGTAATTAATGTACTGCCCCAAATATTTCAAAATCACATCTGTGCGCTGAAAAGGACATCTTTGGATGATACGAACAGAACGTTCATGTGTGAAAGCAAAATGAAAGTCATTCATTTTGATAAAATACCAGATGATTATGCACGAGGAAGAGGGTGGGATGGAGTACCAAGTTCTAATGATGCATTATATATCAGTCCACAGGGAAAATGGTATTTTATAGAATTTAAAAATGGGACTATAAAGAAAGAACAAATTTTCAGAAAGTTATATGATAGTTTAATTATGCTTATGGAGTTAGGTATTATTCCGGATATTGACTTTATAAGAGATAATATAAATTACATTCTGGTATATAACCCAACTAAGGTTGATAAAATCCAGAAATTTGCCGGAAGAACTGACAATTATTCGTATATTTTTAATTTGGCAGAACAGGAAGAAAAACTTTTTGGAATTGAGAAGTTTGAGAAATACCTTTTTAATGAGACACATACCTATACGCCGGATCTTTTTGAGAAGAATTTTGTTATTCCGATGGAGACAGAGGAGCGCTTAACAGAGGTTTAAATCACTATGGAAAGCCGCCGTTCCACAATTAATCAGCAGATTGTGGAGCGGCGGCATTTTTTCTTTTATTTAGCACATGGCGGGCATGTGGTCGGTGCATCGAAGGAAGGGTTGAATGCGTAGAAGTTTTTGGAATCCAGCTGTTCCTGTAAAATCCGCAGAGTCTCACCGAAACGCTGGAAGTGGACGATTTCACGGGCGCGGAGGAAACGGATCGGGTCAGCAACCTCCGGATCTTTTACAAGACGAAGGATATTGTCGTAGGTGGACCGGGCCTTCTGTTCGGCGGCCATATCTTCAAATAAATCGGTGATTGGGTCGCCCTTAGACTGGAATTCGCAGGCATTGAACGGAATACCGCCGGCCGCTTGCGGCCAAATGCCTATTGTATGATCGACATAGTATTTATCAAAGCCATATTTTTTAATCTCTTCCATCGATAGGTTCCGGGTAAGCTGGGTGACGATGGTCGCCACCATTTCCAGATGGGCCAGTTCTTCTGTTCCGATATCTGTCAGCATCCCCATAGCCTGACGGTTCGGCATGGCGAAACGCTGAGAGAGATAACGCATAGAAGCTCCCATTTCGCCATCGGGGCCTCCGTATTGCAACAACTGATAATTTTAAAGAAGATAGTAACAAACCTCCATTTTATCAGCTTTTTTGTCATATCGGGCCTCTTTAATGATGCTGCGCAAAGCTTCATTTTTCTGTTCGTCGGTAAAATCATCGGACCTGAGAACATCTAAAACGTTGGTGATCCGGTGAAGCATTTCCTGGTTTTGGTCCGAAGTATCATCAGCTGGTGAAGGAATATCAATGTCAGAGATTTTCTCTAAAAGGTCTTTTCGCTCGGACTGAATCAATTCTCTGTTCCGGGCGTATTCTTCCAGTGTATCGATGCCGTTCATGTAGGCCTCTTTGATACGCTGTTCCTTGAAATCCAAACGGTTGAGCTGTTCTTTTAAAATATCCAGCTCAGAGGATGTTGAAGGCTCAGAAGGCTCAATACGTTCAAATTCGATATCGTCAGAGTTCAGGACCATTTCGAGCGAACGGATGAAGTTTTCTTTCAGATATTTTTCGGTGACGTAACAGCTTGTTTTGCATAATCCTTTTGTGTATCCCCAACACTGGAATCCACCAATGACGGTGCCGTCTTTCTTTTTCCGCGGCGCCCATCCGAGAGTCCGGCCACAGTTGGAGCAGTGGATCATACCTGAAAGCCAGCTTTTATAAGTGGCAGCAGGACGCTTGCCGAGATTGCGGTGCTCTTTGGCCAGACGGGCGCCGGCGGCTTCAAATAATTCATCTGAAACAATTGACTCATATTGACCATCACGAATAATCCATTCACTCTCCGGGTTCTCGGTCCTGGATTCTCTATTCATACGGTTCCAGCGAATTTTTCCAATGTATGTGGGATTGGATAATATGTACTTCACATTGCGGACTTCAAAACGATTCCCGCGGATGGTCTTTATTCCCATATCATTTAATAGATTTGCAATGGAAAAAAGGGACATGCCGCTATAAGCATATTTTTCAAATATCATCCGGACAACCTTGGCTTCCTCAGGAACAATGACTGGCGGTGTCTTTGGCTGTTTGATGGTGTAACCAAGGGGCGGCCGGGATTGATATTTTCCCCTGAGGGCGTTTTCAGTCATTCCCCGGTGAACTTCTCCGGAGAGTCGAATGGAATAGTATTCATCCATCCATTCGATGATTCGTTCAATCAGAGAGCCGAAAGGACCGTCCATGATCGGTTCGGATATGCTGATGACGTCGATACCTCGCTGCTTTTTCAAAAGGGATTTGTAAACGATGCTTTCTTCCTGATTCCGGGCAAATCTAGAAAATTTCCATACCAGGATGCAGGAAAACGGCGAAGGCTCCTGCTTGGCAGCAGCGATCATCCGGAGAAATTCCGGACGTGATTTTGATTTACGGCCGGAGATTCCCTTTTCAATGTAGATATGTTCATTGGATATGAGCATGTCATTTTTCATGGCATAATCCATGATAAGACGCTTTTGAGCATCCGGCGATAATTCTTCCTGGTCGTGCGTGGATACGCGGATATATGCCGCAGCTTGTTTTAACAATTGCATCACCCTCCTGTAACTTATGAAAAAAAGAGTATAAAAATAACACCTGTACAGGTGCCAAAGAGTTGTGATACAATATATTTGTTGAGGATATATGTATCAGGTCTCTGGCCTGTACAGAAAATCTATGTGAAGCCGTCTGGTGTTGGTAGCACTGGGCGGTTTTTGCTATTCAAGAGCGTCTTTTTTATGCTCACGTTCAATTTGCTTAATACTCTTTTTAGGAGTAGGCAAATCCTCGGGCATTGTGCCGCCGAGTTCCTTTATTGTCTGGCGGACTTTAGCGCCGACTTCATAATGTGTCTGGTTTGCCGCTTCCTTTCCGGTGATATGTTCTCTTCGAAGTTTTTCATCGGTCTGAGTGGCACGGAAAAGATTTGCGGCCAACTCTGTGCTACCCATATGGTCTAAAATTTTTTGGCTTTTTTTGAGTCCTTTTCTTGCATGAATTTCTTTGACGCCCAAGCCTCCGTAAAGACCTTGATATCCTTTGTTCTGAAAAATGGCATAATCTTTAGGGGATTCAATACCGGCCATATTGGCAGCTTCGGCCAAAGATTTGTTATGGGTAGTCATTTCGCTTCGGATAGCGAGTCGTTTCAAATCCTCATCTAGACTATCGTAATTTTCAATCAATTCCTGTTGCCGGGTTTTTATAGCAAAATAGGTTTGGCCAAGGGCAATTACTTTTTTACGAGAATCACCATTCTGGACAATAAGATAACAAGCGTAGCGAGAAAGCTCATAATCTTCGAGTTCTCGTTCAGCACCAGAACCTATGTTCACCATTTTCCCGACCTCGGCAAAATGGTCTGAAATAGAATTTTTACTGTTTTCACAAGCAATGATAGCCTTTTCAATAACTTTTTTAAAGTTATCCCATTTAGTATATTCAAGAGTCTGTTGCAATTCTCTTGCATACCAGAATTCTTGACCATATTCATTTACATGTTTGATAGAATCAAAAAGCGTTTCTGTATAAGCACTTTCTTCTTCGTTAGTGAGGGTTTTAGATAAAACTCTTTCGTGAATTTCGTTTAGTCGTTTATCAAATTCGTCTTGATTCATATAAGCTCCTTTCCAGAAAATTTAATTTAGAATTTAGATTTTTGAAATAGAACAGTATCTTCTTGTTTGATGTAATGATAGAAGATTTTATCTTATGAGTCAATGTGTTTCACAATAAAAATTGGGTTTTTAAAATACAGGGATTAATGAAGAGAAGGAAAATGGATATTTAGGAAAGAAGCTAAATATGAAAGTTGGACAATCAAAGGATCATACATTATATAAAAACAACAAGGTGATAAGTGAGTGAGAATCGTAAATATAATTAAAATTGGAGATAAAAATGTAAAGTTTTCTGAATTGACGGACATCGAAAAAAAGAATATAGCTGTTAATTTGATAATTCAAGCAATGACAGCACTTGGCTATAAAGCAACAGATCGAAAATGATAGCTTTTGATAAGAAAAGTAATCAATTTGTATTTTCAAAATGAAATTACTGATGGCCAGAAAGTCGAAAATTGTCGTTTCATGTTAAATTTGGTATTATAAAATAAAAAGGAGAAACGTACATGTCTGGGAGAAATTATAATGAAGAACGTAATCGTATTTTAAAAACAATTTCTAATGATTTTAGACACAATGTGGAAAGGCAAAGTAAGGACAAGAAACAGAGTATTACGATAATTATTAGCATTATTGCTATTATTTCATCTTTTGTGTCACCGTTATTGATCAATGCTATAGAAGGGCGTAACAAACCATTATTGTTAAGTGATAAAATAACTCTATATAAGCAAGCAGAGAGTGGAAGTTATAATATAGAGTTTTATATAAAACAGGGAGGATTAAAAAAAGTTTATATGGCAATTCCGACTCCTGATGGAGAGATTGTTTATAATAATATTATCGAGAATTTTGATAATAAATCTATAAAAATTATAAAAGATTCAGTAAGTAAAAAAGTTGATGTATCAGAAATAGTAGTGTCTACAAAATCAATTTTTAAAGAAAATACGAGAGACTCCATTAGCGGAAATATCTATATAAAAACTATTGATAATTTTGCTTTAGTCCTACTTGATAGTACGGGACAATGGTGGATATATTATTTTGTTACATCTCCGGAAATAGAACCACAAAATGTGCAATATAGTCTACAAGTGTTCGATCAGAATGAAGAAATTATTGCAGAAATGATCGAAGATGTTCGGGTGCAAGAAATGCAAACAGTAGTAATTGATGGGACTCTTACTAGTGTTGCTTCAATTCAACAACAAATAGAAGCATTAAATGGAGAGTATGGATTTTTTAAAACACCTAGAAGTTTTAAAGGAAAAAATGGTGAAGAGTTTATAAGTAATCCAGTTGTACAAAATATTTATGAGCCACCAAATCCAGGAGAAATATTTAGTAATATTCAGAAAATTCATGAAGATATTAAAGAATTTTCTTTATAGACATACTATGCAAATATTAGTGATGAGAGTTCTTTAATGGAGTTATTGTCAGTCCTTGCAATACGGGCCTCCGTATTGACTCATGATCACCTGAGCGATCTGAGCATTTGGCTGTGTGATATTTATCGGGTATTGCAATCGTTTCTCATAGTTCCACATGAGCAGCTACCTCCTTCCCAAGGCCATTTCTGTTGGATCCACTCCCAGGAGCAGCTGGCAGTGTCATTGGCGGTGTCGATGGTTAAAGGACCAAAACGGCGGGCATATTCCTTCAGAGCTGCGTTTCGGAGTTCGCTGTGTTCGCGAAAATAAGCCAATGCTTCCGGATTCTTTGGATGGGAGTCAAGAAACAAGATAATATCATTAACAGCAAAGCTTACTTTATTAATATAATCAAATAATTGGGACTGGGAAAGTTGACATAAATTTCTCATCGCACACACCTCTTTCCGCAGAATGGTTTGTGAAGTTCAGGGAAGATGGTGCCGATTTCCAAACTTCGGTTTAAATCAAAGGTTGATTGGAAGGTCTGCATAGGCACATAAGCCATGGCGATGGGGAAGGTGCTGATATTTTCACAGGCCGGTGCTGCCGGAGAAGGCATAGGCCGATTCATCGGTTGGCAGCACGGAGCCATATTTTGTCGGTAATTCATATAAGCTCCTTTCGGAGGATTTCTCATTTTACTATTAATGTATGAAAACCGAAAAAGAATGTGAGAATATTAAACAATGATCTGGAGTGCATTGTGTATATTGCGGATATGGATTTCTTTGCTTCCCGGCGCATATTCGCCGTCCAGTGTCCACGGGATTTCAGTTTCCGGATAGATATCCAATTCGCTGGCCTGAAAGAAGGTAATGACTTCCGGGTCATAGGACTGGGTATTAATGGAGACAACGATCTTTGTCAGGTCAAAGACGGTCTTTGGCATTTTGATAAGCATAACTTCAAAAAGGCCGTCGTTAAAGTCTACCAGCTCTTTATTGAGCCGTATCATACCGCCGATGGAGGTAGAATTGCAGACTGCGCCCCAAATGTAATTATCTTCCATAACAATATCTTCATGGACAAATTTAATATGGCACGGTTCAATGGCAGAAAGATCCTTCACGCCTTCAAGCAGATAGGCCAAATGCCCCAGTCGGTTTTTTAAAGATTGGGGAGTATTATAGGATGTTTCCGTAAAGGCGCCGAAAGATGCCACATAGGAAAAGTAAAGTTGATTGAAGGAACCAATATCGATACTTCGAGGAGAGCCGGTCATGATCTGTCGGGCAATATCCACGGAATTTCCATTCAGACCGATGCTGCGGGCAAAATCATTGGTACTCCCGGATGGTATATAGCCGACAGCCGGATGATCTTCAAGGGGAACAAGGGTAGATACCATTCCGTTAAACGTGCCGTCGCCGCCGCAGCAGATGACCAGATCATAATGGAGCTCTCCATTTAAGGATTCTTTGATGGCATCAGAAATATATTTTGTGACATTTAAGGTCAGTTCGTAGTCGGCCTCGCAGAAAATTTGACAAACCTCCAAAAGGCTGTCTTTAATTTTTACGGTGCCGGAACTCGGATTGACAATAAAAAGTATACGTTTTCTCATGATAATAAACCTCCTTCAGGCTTTTGCGGCATCTGTTTGTCCAGATGCTGAACATACAGATATTATATATTATTTTGACGGTGGTGGCTACTATAAGTTTTGTAAGAAAACGTTGACAAATGGGGATTCTGTTATATAATTTTAAAAACAGGAGAATATTATTTGGAGGCTATTCAGATGAAGAAGGTTGTGAAGTTTGGCGGCAGCTCGTTAGCCAGCGCCGAACAGTTTAAAAAGGTAGGAAATATTATCAAAAGCGACCCGGACAGAAAATATGTGATTCCTTCCGCACCGGGGAAGCGTTTTGCAAAGGATATTAAAGTCACCGATATGCTTTACCGTTGTTATGAGACGGCGGTGGACGGGGAGGATTTCGGAGAACTTCTCGAGCAGATCAAAGCACGGTATAACGAGATTATTCAGGGATTGTCTCTGAATTTATCATTGGAAGATGAGTTTAAGACCATTGAAACGGCCTTTAAAAATAAAGAAGGCATTGATTATGCAGCCTCCAGAGGAGAATATTTAAATGGTCTTGTTATGGCGAAATATTTGGATTATGAGTTCCTTGATCCGGCAAAATATATTTTCTTCCGTAAAGACGGACGTTTAGATCAGGAAAAGACTTACAGTACGTTGGGAAAAAAGCTGAATAAGGTTGAGAGAGCAGTTATTCCGGGGTTTTATGGCTGCGGCGCTGACGGCAAGGTTCAGACATTTTCCCGGGGCGGTTCAGATGTTACAGGTTCTGTTGTAGCCAAAGCGGTATTAGCTGATATTTATGAAAACTGGACGGATGTATCCGGTGTGCTTGTGGCAGATCCGAGGATTATTGAAAATCCTAAACCGATTCACACAGTAACTTATAAAGAATTACGAGAACTTTCGTATATGGGAGCCAGCGTGCTTCATGAAGATGCTATCTTTCCGGTGCGCACGGAAGGTATTCCGATCAATATCCGAAATACGAATGCGCCGCAGGATCCTGGTACTTTTATCGTTGAGAGTACCTGCGTGAAGCCAGAATATACTATTACAGGTATTGCCGGAAAGAAAGGCTTTGTGTCGATCACGATTGAAAAAGACATGATGAATGCGCAGGTTGGTTTTGGACGTCGGGTACTTCAGGCCTTTGAGCAGGAAGGCGTTTCCTTTGAACATATGCCGTCCGGCATTGACACTTTGACCGTTTTTGTGCATCAGGATGAGTTCCAGGAGAAGGAACAGGCTGTTCTTGCAAATCTGCATCGTGCGGTTCATCCGGATTCCATAGAGATGGAGGGTGATTTGGCCCTGGTCGCTGTTGTCGGACGGGGTATGAAAGCGACCCGAGGAACGGCTGGAAGAATCTTTTCAGCACTGGCTCATGCCAATGTCAATGTTAAAATGATTGACCAGGGTTCCAGTGAGCTGAACATTATCATTGGTGTTCAGGATAAAGATTTTGAAGCGGCTATTAAGGCAATTTACGATATTTTTGTGACTATTCGTCTGTAAGTCCGTTTTATGGGACACTGAATCCTTTATTATGAGGCCATCTTAATGAAAAGGTGGTTGATAACATGAAAGGATATGCAGTGACAGAGGGATATATGGGATTGGTTGAGGGCAAATATATGTTATT
>CATZYB010000068.1 GCA_958426095.1 uncultured Lachnospiraceae bacterium | reverse complement strand
TATAGACTTTATTTGACAAACCAACGCCTCCTTATCCAATTCATCACACAAAAAACAATATAACCAATGACACCGCCCAATGTATTTAAAATCAAATCATCCACATCAAAAGAGCCTACCCTGAAAATCAACTGGATACATTCGATAAATAAGCTTAATAAAAATGTCATACCCAGAACCCGTAAAAACTTACGATTCTTCCGACGGACAATCGGCACCATCACTCCAAAGGGAATGAACGCCAGCACATTCCCAAACAGATTCAGCAGGAAAGCTTCGACTCCCACCAGTTCTCTATATGTATAAAACCGCATAATCTCTTTAAATGGTATGAGATTATAGCGATATATATTCTGCACATCTGTCCGGCCATACCCCTCGCTCCAAAAACAGACATAGGCCAGAACCATCAGATAAATAATCAGGAACACCACCGTGCCCCATTGGATTTTCTTCATTTTACACCTTCTATAATCTATATAATTAAAACGAAAGAAAAGGACATAAATCCGTCCTTTTTCTTTCGTTTACTCTTTTAACATCGTCTTTTAGAAAAGCAGATGCTTTTTATCGCTCAGTAACTGGCCGCCGCAGATAATGGATAAAATACCTGCTGTCAGCCCAACCACAATACACACAACGCCTATAGCAATATTGGCGCCGCCGATATGTCCCATTGATTTATAAATCTTTTCATCCATAGAGCTTCCTCCTCTATTTGACACCGTACTGTGCGTAATAGGCATCAATTGCTGCTTTCAACGTGTCATCAATGATCACTTTGCCATTATATGGTTTATTATACAGATATTCCACAACCTCCGACATCGATACAATGGCGCTTGTCTCAAATCCATATAAATCTTTAATTTCATCCAGGGCGCTCTTTTCGCCGCCTTTCCCAACTTCCATACGATTCAGAGATACGATAAGTCCTTTAATCTCCACATCCGCCTGAGCTTTAATGATCGGGAAAGTTTCTTCAATGGATTTCCCTGAAGTCGTCACATCTTCAATGATAACGATCCGGTCTCCGTCCTTCAGTTTTGTTCCGAGAAGGATTCCCGTATCCCCGTGATCTTTAACTTCTTTACGGTTGGAGCAGTAACGGATATCTTTTCCGTATAACTCGCTGATAGCCATTGTGGTCGCAACACCCAGAGGTATACCCTTATAGGCCGGTCCAAATAACACATCGAAGTCTAAGCCATAATTATCATGAATGGCTCTGGCATAATATTCGCCAAGACGGCGGAGCTGAGTTCCTGTTACATAGGCCCCCGCATTCATGAAAAACGGAGATTTTCTTCCGCTCTTTAATGTAAACTCACCAAATTTAAGCACGTCGCTCTCAACCATAAATTCGATAAACTCTTTTTTATATTGTTCCATGACTATTTCCTCCTCTATGCCTGACAGTATTTTTCAATCACCGCTGACGCCGAACCGTCCGTCAGCGCCTCCGCATAATCCTTTTTCTCTTTTGTGAGCATTTGACCCAATTCCACAATCATCTCAGGAATCCGTTCTGCCAGAACAATTCCGGCTTTTTCTGCAAAACGACTTGCATCCACACTGACATGACCGCCGATAAAGCAGTCAAAAGCTTCTTCCATCACGCCGTTCACCTTGACCTTACGTCCGGAAAATCCCATCGCCGCCACTGGATGCCTTGCACAGCAATTCGGACAGCCGCTGATATAAAGCTTCGGCAAACGATTTTCATCAATGTCTGTCTCGGCAACAGCTCTTACTATCGCCTGGCAAAGCTTCTGGCTCTGATTAATTCCCGCCTGACATGTCGGTGTTCCGACACAGCTCACAGACATACGAACAGGACTCATCATCATCCGGCCTTTCATCTCTTCTAACAGATCTTCTGCTTCGTCTTTTGAAAGGTTGCGGATATACAATTCCTCATCCATACTTAAACGGATCTCTGCCTCCGGGATTTGTGAAAGAATTTCCTGAATTTTTCTTCCGTCCTCTAACTTAAGCTGACCACAGAGCGGATGCAGTACCACCGTAAAACGCCCTTCCTGTTTCTGCGGCAGAATCAAAGAATTTTTCGATACAGTTTTGACCGCATTGTCTTCCTTACCCCTCCGACATACAGATGGTTCAATACCGTCAAACTGGCATTCCTGTTTAACATCGGCCAGATGCTTTTTATAACATTCCATAAAGGCATCCACACCCATGCGGCGCGGAATGAACCGCACCCGGGCCCGGGCTTTATTTGTATAATCTCCCTCTGCCATGAAAAGACGGATCATCGCCTCCACATAATAGAGGACTTCTCCCGGTGCTACCAATTCGTCATAAGGGAGCCCCAACGCCGGCTGACCGCCCATACCTCCGGCCAACCACAGCCGGAACATTGGATTTCCGCCATCAACAATGCCGACAAAGCCCATATCATTCACCGTCGCACATCCCATATCCGAAGCGCTTGAGGAAAAAGCAACCTTTAACTTTCTCGGCAGCTTATATCCTGTAGCATTACGCAAAAAATAATCGCCAACCTGGCGCGCGTAAGGCGTCACGTCAAAAGCTTCCTCCGGGTCCACGCCAGCCATCGGAGACAAAGATACATTCCGAGGGAAGTTGCCGCCGCCGCCCCGGGTAAACAGATCCCGGTCAATAGCGTCTTTCATAATATCGCATACATCATCAATACTCAGATCATGAAGCTGTACGGCCTGACGGGTTGTTAAATGAATCTTGTCCAGACCATACTTTTCAGCATAATCCAGTATCAGCCCAAAATGTTCTCCCGTCACGATACCCGACGGGGTTCTCAGCCGAATCATAAACTTTCCGGCTTCCTTCTGGGCATAGCTTCCCATACCACCGGAAAACCCTTTTAATTCCGCCCTGGTCAATGTTCCTTCCAGAAATTCATGTCCTTTTTTCCGAAGAATCTCGACTTCTTCCTTCAATAATTTCTTATATGCTTCCATCTCAGTTATTTTACCTTTCCGATCAAGTCTCTGATATCATCAACACCCATCTGTCTCATATAAGACTCAATGCCTGCGGCCACCTGCTCTGTAGCATACGGATTATTAAAGTTGGCTGTTCCAACGGCTACCGCTGCGGCTCCTGCCAAAATAAATTCCATGGCATCCTCCCCGGTCTGTATGCCGCCCATACCGATGATCGGAATATTGACTGCATTGGCCACCTGATAGACCATACGCACAGCCACCGGCTTAATGGCCGGGCCTGAAAGCCCTCCGGTCTTATTGGCAAGGGCAAAATCCTGTTTATAAATATCGATCTTCATTCCTGTCAATGTGTTGATCAGGGACAAAACATCGGCTCCACCGGCTTCGGCAGCCTTTGCCATCTCCGTAATATCCGTAACATTCGGACTTAATTTCATGATGATCGGCTGTTTTGCCACTTTTTTTACAGCCTTTGTAATCTCCTCCACAGCCTTCGGGTTCTGGCCAAAGGCAATACCGCCCTCTTTTACATTTGGACAGGAGATATTGATCTCCAGTAAATCGACCGGCTGATCACCCAGACGTTCCACAACTTCCAGATAATCTTCCGTTGTCTTTCCGCAAACATTCACAATAATCTTTGTATCAAATTGTTTTAAAAACGGGATGTCCCGCTGAATGAGTACATCGATCCCCGGATTCTGGAGCCCGATGGCATTGAGCATACCGCTGGCTGTCTCTGCAATGCGCGGTGTGGGATTTCCCGGCCACGGCACATTGGCCACACCCTTTGTAACAACGGCTCCCAATTTATTCAAATCAACAAACTCACTGTACTCTGCGCCGGAACCAAAGGTGCCGGAACCTTCCATGACAGGATTTTTCAATTCAACCCCGGCAAGATTTACTTTCGTATTCATTTAAAGTTCCACCTCCCGCGCATCAAATACCGGACCATCTTTACAAATCCGTTTATTGTGTACATGTGAATGTTCATCCACATCCTTCGACTGACAGACACAGGCCAGACAGGCGCCGATACCGCAGGCCATCCTTTCCTCCAACGAAATCTGCGCTTCAATCTCCTTTTCTTCTGCATAGGCTTTCAATGCACGAAGCATCGGTGTCGGTCCGCAGCTATAAATAACTTCGCCTTCGACACCTTCTTCACGGATGGCATCGAGGACATTGCCCTTAACACCTGCACTGCCATCTTCTGTAGCCACAATGACCTTGCCATATCTTTCCAGTTCGTCTTTCAAAAATGTCTGGCTGTCTTTGTAGCCAAGGACAATTGTCTTTTCAACTTTCTTTAACTCCTTTGCCAGTTGGAGCATCGGAGGAATACCGATACCTCCAGCCACAAGAATCGCCTTTTTATCACTCAATGTATAGCCATTGCCAAGAGGTCCCATAATTTTAACCATATCTTCTGAGACCAGTTTTGAAAATTCCTCTGTTCCCTCGCCGACAACCCGGTAGACAAGCCGGATCGCTTTTGTCGCTTTTGCGACCTCGCATATGCTGATCGGACGCGGAAGCATACGGCTTCCGTCTTTACTGTAAACAGAAACGAACTGACCGGGTTTTGTATGTTTGACCATATCTCCCACATTCAACCAAAGGCTGTAAACATCAGAGGCTAATTGTTTTTGAGAGATGACTCTCACCATTTTACATTCTTTTTCCTGCATGTTTCGTCAATCTCCTATCTCAATCCTGCGCCGACCTGAATATCCTCAATCATATCCAGAACTGCCTGACGGGATGCATCTGCAAAACCTTCCGGACCAAATTTTTCATATTTCGGCTGTTTATAAGCTGCGATGATACCTCTGGAGGAATTAACGATCGCTCCAAGGCCATCTTCATTGAAATAATTGACAAGGTCAGAGCCTTTTGCTCCCTGGGCGCCATACCCCGGTACAAGGATAAAGTTTTTCTTCATGATACCGCGAAGGACCTTTCCCATCTCCGGATAGGTTGCACCGACAACTGCACCTACATAACTGTAACCGCACTCACCCACGTGCCGGCTGCCCCATTCGACAACCTTTTCAGCCACCCATTCATAGAGCGGGCGTCCGTCGATCAGGCGGTCCTGAAATTCGCCGCTGGAAGGATTTGAAGTCTTTGTTAAAATAAACATTCCCTTTTTTTCAGGCACAGCCACATCAATAAACGGCTGTACGCTGTCTGTCCCCATGTAAGGATTAATTGTAATAAAGTCTTCATTAAAACCATAATAGGACTTACTTCCCACCTGAGCTTTTCCCAGATGGCCTGTCGCATAGGCGCCGGAGGTCGATCCGATGTCGCCCCGCTTAATATCGCCGATAACGATCAGATCCTTTTCATGGCAATAATCCAATGTTTTCTTAAAAGCCATGATTCCGGGAATGCCAAACTGCTCGTACATGGCAATCTGTGGTTTTACCGCGGGAATCAGATCATACACGGCATCGATAATCGCTTTATTAAACTGCCAGATGGCTTCTGCTGCTCCTTCTAAAGTCTCTCCCTGTTCCTCATAGGCTTTCTGCTTTAAAAATTACGGAACATAATCAAGCATCGGGTCCAATCCGACTTCAATCTGCGCTCCCGTCTTTCTTATCTTTTCCACCAGCTTATCAATCATGGTTTATCCTCCCGTTCATTTATATTCTAAAACAGTATACCATATTTGGCTTTTAATTAACAGGGGATTTTAACGTCTTCTGTTTCTGCGTTTTCCCCCGCGACGATCTTCCCTCTTAGAATAACTTTTATCTGAATGTCTCCTTTTCTTTTTAAATACTTCCGGAAATCTCGGTCTCTCTTCAATCTCTCTAAAAGTTTCCGCAGGAATCTCCCGGCTCAAAAATGCCGCCGCCACATCCAGTATCGTATACTCCTGGAATTCTTCTTCAGCCATGAATTTTTCAATAGCATGGGCATATCGGTCCAGATTTTCCCGTTCCATGATCTTCAATATTTCTTTCATCATCTGTTTCGTACGGACCTGAGCAATATCGGCTGCCTTCGGGATTTTCATATATTTGATCTTCGCCCGGGTGTAGCTCATAATTTCACGAAGCTTATACATTTCCCTTCGGCCAACAAACGAGTAAGAAACACCTTCCCGATTAGCTCTTCCGGTTCGGCCAATACGATGCACATAGTATTCCAGATCCTCCGGAAGATCAAAATTAAAGACTGCTTCCACATTTTCAATGTCAAGTCCTCTGGCCGCCACATCGGTGGCAATAAGAATTTCCGCCCGGCCATTTTTGAAAGATTCCATAACCCGGTCCCTCTGTGACTGCTTCATATCCCCATGAAGTCCTTCGGCCTGATAACCTCTTGCGATCATCTCATGGGCCAATTCATCTACCTGACGTTTCGTATTACAAAATACCATAGACAATTTAAAATTATTGACATCGATCAGACGGGCCAGCACATCTATTTTATTTTCCTGGCTCACTTCCAGATAATACTGACGGATTGACGGGACAGTAATCTCAGATTTTGTGATCTGCACCCGAACTGGATCGGTCAGATACTTTTTAGCAATGGCTAAAATTTCTCTGGACATGGTCGCCGAGAACAATACCGTCTGCCGTTCTTCCGGCACTGATTCCAAAATCGTGTCAATGTCCTCACGGAATCCCATGTTCAGCATTTCATCCGCCTCATCCAATACCATATATTGAAGTTGATTTAAACGGATCGTATGCCGACGCATATGGTCCATCAAACGTCCCGGAGTTGCTACGATGATCTGAGGCTTACGCTTCAAGGCCATAATCTGTCGTTCAATATTCTGCCCGCCGTAAATCGGAACGATTCTTATGGAATGCTTATACTTTGTAAGCTTCATAAGCTCATTTGTCGTCTGTACGACCAGTTCCCTGGTCGGGCACAGGATCAACGCCTGCACACTCCTTGCAGACATATCGATTCCCTCGATCAGCGGAATCCCAAAGGCGCATGTCTTGCCCGTTCCCGTCGGCGCCTGAGCCACCATATCCTTTCCGGCCAGCATCGGCTCTATACTCTGACTCTGCACCGGCGTCGCCTCTTCAAAACCCATGTCGCGGATAGCCCGCTTAATTTCTTCAGATATATCCAAGTTTTCAAATAATATTTTTTCCATTTTTTCCTCTTTCCTAATATATAATTAAAATCTTAAAACAAACCGTACGATTCCATACATGAAATTGATCACTGCATTCTGGGCCAGTCTCATTGGGATGGACAATATCCCTGTCACAGCGAGAATTGCCAGGACAATATAGCCATAACGGTTCACGTGTTTTTCCATATAATTTTCATCATCATGGATCAAAATCCCATAAACCTTTGAGCCGTCCAGCGGCGGAACAGGGATCAGATTAAAAACGCCAAGTCCTATATTTAAAACGGCAAAATAATTCAGCAGGTTAAATAAATAAACAAGCACATTTCCCGCATATCCTTCCGTAAATTTGTAAATCAAGCCCATGCCGAA
Organism: uncultured Lachnospiraceae bacterium; assembly: GCA_958426095.1. Classification (GTDB taxonomy): domain Bacteria; phylum Bacillota; class Clostridia; order Lachnospirales; family Lachnospiraceae; genus Frisingicoccus. The sequence continues at coordinate 4,218 of CATZYB010000068.1, read as the reverse complement.
CAGACCGACAAAGGCCATAATAAAGTTGGCGGCCGGACCGGCCAGCGCCGTACAAAAAACGCCTTTTTTCCGATCTTTATAGTACCATGAGTTAATCCGTACCGGCTTTGCCCAGCCAAACCGGAACAAGATCAGGCAAAGAGTTCCCATAATATCCAAATGATGAAAAGGATTTAAAGATAACCGTCCATCCTCCTTCGGCGTCGGATCGCCCATTTTCCACGAAACATAACCATGGGCAAATTCGTGTCCGGTAATGGCAAGCAGCGCCGCCGGAACAATATATATCAAATCATCATAATTCATTTACTCACTTCCTACTAATAATACCAGAAATGCTCTGCCATCGGCAGAGCATTATCAAACTCTAAAGCACATTGGTTACCAGCCATGGAATAAAGTAGCTGATGATACACATGATCACCGTCGCCAGGCAAATTCCAAGAAGAATCGCCGGAAAGGCTTTTTTGAACTTGATGTTCAGTAAAGAAGCGATCAACGAGCCGGTCCATGCGCCGGTTCCCGGCAATGGAATGCCTACAAAAAGCAATAGCCCGATAAATTCATACTTCTGAATCGTATCACTTTTTCCCATGGATTTTGCTTCCAGTTTCTCAATCTTTGGTTTCAGCCACCGTGTCTTTTTCAACCAGTTAAAAATCGGTGTGATGAAAGCTAAAATAAACGGCACAGGAATAATATTTCCCACAACACAGAGGCCAACTGCCTGAAAAAGCGGAATTTTCAAAAGAGCTGCCGCAACCAGTCCGCCTCGAAGTTCCAGAATCGGTATCATAGAAATGATAAACACGATCATCTCCTTAGACACAACGCCATTTAAGTTGGTGGTAAACCAGGTAATCAAAGAATCTGTCATACTGCTGTTCCCTTTCTTTTCTCTTTTTTAAGCCGTCTTTTTTTCAATTTATTGGTCACCTTGTATCCTACGCGGATCTCCCGTTCAAACGCAAAGGCTGCCATAATACCGCACAATACCATCTGGATACACGCAGCAATCTGATTTATTCGCTTCTGTGATAATTTCATATTCACATCTCCCTTCAAAAGGTTTCCGGTCATTGTATCATTTTATCATAAAATAATATCGGATACAATCTTAATCATCAAAAGAATCATGACGCAAAAAATCATCGGCCGTATAAAAGCCGCGCCCTTTTTAGCGCCAGGCCAGATCCAAAGTAGCTGCCGAGGACATTACATGCGGCCGCCGGCACCGCCGCCATCCAGAGAACATTACCATTTACTGCATATGTAACAAATGATGCATAATTCGATGCAAGATTAAGAATTTTAGCATTGCCTGATGCAGTCTTTAAATCATATTTCATCAGAATTGAAAGGGCAATAATAGCAAATGTGCCTGTTCCCGGCCCCACCATACCGTCATAAAAACCGATTAAAAGGCCGATCAGCAGAGCAAACATCACTTTACGTCTTTTTGATAAACTGTCCGAATGATTCTCCGCCCCATATCCCCGGTTCAGAAAAATCACAACTGCAGCAACCGGCAAAAAAACAATAACGATCCTCTTTAAAACCAGATCATCCAACATCAAAACAATCCGGGCCGCAACACCGGAACCGATAAAAGATCCGACCGCTGCCAACAAAGCAGCCTGGATATCCATTACCCGGTTTTTAAAAAACCGAACAGAGGCCAGCGTTGTTCCGCAAGCACTGGAAAACTTATTGCATCCATAGGCCATATGGGCCGGCATCCCAGTGGCAATATAGGCCGGAAGTGAAATCAATCCGCCGCCTCCGGCTGCCGCATCCACAAAACCGGCTAAAAATACAAAAAAGCAAATCATACACAGCAAAGGCAGTGATAACGTAAACGTTTCCATATTCTCTCCTTACTGGAACAGAATTTTATTCTCTAATACCGCAATAAGGCCGGAGTGCGTATATCGCCCCGGCCCGCTCGTACCTTTTATACATTAATCTAAATCGTAATCAATCGCTATGCTTGCTTCTGCCACTTTATGCATATGTTCTTTAACAACACCTGCATGATATGGGTCCTCCTGGTAAGCATCCAGTGTTTCCCGATCGTCCAGTTCCACCTGAAGAATAATATCATAAGAACGCGGTGATTTCAAGAAATCCACGCCGACCTGAATATCCCGAACCATCGGCACCTTATCCTTCATGGACATCAGGATATCTCTTGCCGCCTTCTTATTCTCGTCACTGTTATCCTTCAACTTAAAACATACGATGTGTTTAATCATCTTTCCCCCACCTTTCTAAATCTTCAATATCCGTATAAAACAAAAAACCCGATAAACTATCGGGTTCTTCAGAGCGCGAGACGGGATTCGAACCCGCGACCCTCGCCTTGGCAAGGCGATACTCCACCACTGAGCCACTCGCGCTTAATGCCTCATCTCAAAGGCAAGTATGAGTATACAACAGAATATTTGCTTTGTCAACAGATTTTATAAATTTTTTTGCAAACTTTTTTTCACAAAAAATGGAATTCCTTTTTTCATCCAAATATACTATAATTAAATTACTCGGAAATGGCAAGATTCCGAACTACATACCATTACATCAGGAGGAATGCTTTTTGGATAATAATACAATACAGACACTGAAATCCGTAATGAATGAAGTTTTGGACGAAAAACTTTCTGGCTTTAAAACAGAGTTGGTCGATACCATGGATAAAAAGCTTGAAAGTCTTGAAAACAGAATGGATGAAAAGCTCGAAAAACTCGAAAACAAAATGGTAAATACTATGGATGAAAAACTCAGAGATTCTGAAAATCTGCTTTTGGAAGAAATGGAACGCACACGCACCATTTTGGAAGATAAGATTTCCATAGTCCAGAAAAATGTTGATGACTTAAATCAATATTACCGAGTAGCCAGATTGGAAAATGATAATTTATCGTTAGTCATCGGAGCTGTCCAGAACCTGACGAAAAGGGTTGAAGAACTCGAAAGAAAAACCGCCTGATAAATGAAAAAATAAAATACTGAAGAAAAATATATAAAGTAAAATACATGTCAAAGGAGGGCGGGCTTGCCACCGCTCCTCCAACATAAAGATTGCAACAAAATTCGATAGATTTGACACAGGCCTCCTCCGCTTCATAAGTTTTAACGGCTTTTGAGGCTTTTGAATCTTTTTCTGTACATCCTGTCAACATCAGCACTGCAAAGTTACATTAAAATTCTCCGTCCTCATTATGGTACATTGGTTCAAAGACCCGACTGAGTTCTTCATCTTTTTTCTTGTCCTCTGCCGCTGCTTCCATGGCTTCCTGGCAGAAATAATCCTGAGAAGACACGAGAACCTTTCCCCGTTTGTCCGGTTTCTGATAAGTATCATCCGGCTGGAGATAATGGGCTTTTACATTATCCTGAAGCTGAATGTCCAAAATGTGCATCACTTCTTTTTTGCACGTCTCATCTTCCACAGGGAACATGATCTCCACACGGCGGTCCAGATTTCTCGGCATCCAGTCCGCGCTTCCCATGAATACATTTTCCCATCCGTTATTATAGAAATAAAAAATCCGGCTATGCTCAAGGAAATTACCCACAATGGATTTTACTGTAATATTCTCACTAATGCCAGGAATTCCTGTTTTCAGACAACAGATTCCCCGGATGATCAATTCAATCTTTACGCCAGCCGCAGAAGCCTTATAAAGCGCCATAATTATTCCTTTATCACAGAGGGAATTCATTTTCGCAATAATATGAGCAGGACGGCCTTCCTGGGCATTAACTTCTTCCTGATGGATCAGCTCAATAAATCGGTCACGAAGCCAAAGCGGCGCCAGAGACAGCTTGTTCCAGGCCAGAGGCTCCGAATAACCGGAAAGCATATTGAACACGGCGGTGGCATCCTCACCAATCGGTTTTGCACAGGTCAAAAGGCCCATATCTGTATACATCTTTGCCGTACTATCATTATAGTTACCCGTTCCCAGATGGACATAACGACGGATGCCATCTTCTTCCTGACGGACTACCAAGGTGATTTTACTGTGGGTCTTTAATCCCACCAGACCATAAATAACATGGCAGCCGGCCTTCTCCAGCTTCTTCGCCCAGATGATGTTATTCTCCTCGTCAAAACGCGCCTTCAACTCAACCAGTACCGTAACCTGTTTGCCGTTTTCCGCCGCCTCAGCCAGAGATGCGATAATCGGCGAATTTCCGCTGACACGGTAAAGTGTC
>CATZYB010000067.1 GCA_958426095.1 uncultured Lachnospiraceae bacterium | reverse complement strand
TCATCCACATTTTCCTGAATATATGGGAAAACCACATCGCCCGGGGTTTTTACGGCTGTACCGTCGGCGATGGTCGTTACCTTCGGCAGGGTTACCACATGGCCTGCGGCTAAAGACGCTTTCATGCATGCGGCTCCGGCCGGTTCTACACCGATAACTTTGATCTTTGGATTCAACATTTTAGCCAGGGTAGAAACACCGCAGCAAAGACCGCCGCCGCCGATCGGAACAAGAATATAATCAACCGTCGGAAGTTCTTTGATGATTTCCATAGCGATGGTTCCCTGTCCGGTGGCCACTGTTTCATCATTAAACGGGTGGATAAATGTGTAGCCCTTTTCTTCGGCTAATTCCAATGCGTAGGCACAGGCATCGTCATAGACGTCTCCGTGGAGAATGACTTCGGCGCCATAACCCTTGGTCCGGTTCACTTTGATGAGCGGCGTTGTTGTCGGCATAACGATGACCGCTTTGGCTCCCATCAGTTTTGCGGCATAAGCCACGCCCTGAGCATGGTTTCCGGCAGATGCGGAAATGATTCCCCGCTCCCGCTCTTCCGGTGTCAGCGTACTGATCTTGTAATAAGCGCCGCGAAGCTTATAAGCCCCTGTAAACTGCATATTTTCCGGCTTAAAGTACACTTTGGCTCCGGTTTGCTCTGAAAAATAATCGCTATATACCAGTTTTGTTTCGAGTAATACCCGATTCAGTCGTTCTGAAGCTTCTTCAAATTTCTCTAATGTCAACATGATGTTCTTCCCCTCTTCTTATGATTGGAACAGCGCGTCCACAAATGAATCGCTGTCAAATTTCTGCAAGTCTTCAATCTTTTCGCCAATACCGATGTATTTCACCGGAACACCCAGTTCTGCCTGGATGGCAATGGCGATGCCGCCCTTGGCTGTGCCGTCCAGCTTTGTTAAGATAATTCCGGTAATTTCCGCTGCCTCCTTAAACTGTTTTGCCTGTACCAGAGCATTTTGTCCAGTCGTTCCATCCAGAACGATCATCGTCTCACGGTAAGCATCCGGATATTCCCGGTCGATGATCCGGTTAATCTTCTTAAGCTCTTCCATCAGATTCTTCTTATTATGAAGACGTCCCGCCGTGTCACAGATCAATATATCCGTATTCCGGGCTTTCGCCGCTGCCACCGCATCAAAGACAACGGACGCCGGGTCTGAGCCTTCCTGTCCGGCAATGATATCCACGCCGGCCCGATGGGACCATTCGGTCAACTGTTCGATGGCTCCGGCTCGAAAGGTATCTGCGGCCGCCAGTAATACTTTTTTACCGGCATTTTTATATTGTCCGGCCAATTTGCCCACAGATGTGGTCTTGCCGACACCATTGACGCCGATAATGAGCATGACCGTCTTCTTATTCTCAAAATCGTAGGCATCTTCGGCCACAGCCATCTGATCTTTAATGGAATGGATCAAATAGTCGCGGCATTCCGATGGTTCTTTTAGATGATTTTCTTTGACCTTGACTTTTAAATCCTCGATAATCTTCTCTGTCGTGCGGATACCGATATCTGCCATGACAAGAACCTCTTCCAGTTCCTCGTAAAAGTCATCGTCAATGGAAGAAAATCCACTGAAAATATCGTCAAATACCGAAGCAATATTGTTTCGGGTTTTTGTGAGTCCTTCAACCAGACGGCTGAAAAACCCCTTTTTCTCTTCCGACATGTTTTCCCTCCTATTTCGTCAGTTCGTTTTCTATTAGATTTACGGATACCAGTGCGGACACGCCTTTTTCCTGCATGGTCACACCATAGAGGACATCGGCCGCATTCATCGTACCGCGCCGATGGGTAATTATAATGAACTGGGTATCCTCGGTCAGATTATTCAAATATCTGGCATAACGTTTAACATTCGCATCATCCAAAGCCGCCTCGATCTCATCCAGCAGACAGAATGGCGACGGCTTCAATCTCTGAATTGCAAACAGCAGGGCAATCGCTGTCAGAGCCTTTTCCCCGCCGGAAAGCTGCATCATATTCTGAAGCTTCTTTCCCGGAGGCTGGGCGATAATGCGAATGCCCGCTTCCAGAATATCAGCGTCTTCCATCAGTTCCAGCGTGCCTTTACCGCCTCCGAAAAGCTCGGCGAATACCCGTCCGAAATTTTCCTGGATTTTTACAAAGTTCTCACGGAACTGTTCTCGCATCGCCTGATCCAGATCCTTAATGATCCCGTTTAGCTTTCCTTCGGCTTCTACCAGATCATCATGCTGGGCCTTCAATGTCGTATATCGTTCTGACACATCCTTATATTCTTCAATGGCATTCAGGTTAATATTTCCCAGTCCTTTAATAGACTTCTTCAGTTCACTGATCTGACGCCGGATATCTTCCATGGAAAGCTCTTCACCATAAGCAGTCTGTAATTCCATAGCTGTTTTAAAGGTTAATTCATATTCTTCCCACATGTAATTACTCAGCTTGCTCCGATCTTCCTCACATTTTGAGATCAGATGTTCCAGACGGAATATTTCCTTATCAAGAAGGCTGCATCGGTCGGAGAGACTTTCACGATTCTCAAAAAACTTCTTTTGGATCGCCGTCATATTTTCTCTGTTTTTTAAAAGTTTTTCCAGTTCCTGATCCAGCGAAGCATCTCCGGAAACTATATTTTCAGCCTGCGCTTCCATCTCATGAATTTTTCCGTTCTTCTCCCGGATCACAGTCTGGCATTCATCCAGCTTCTGGCTCAGTTCTTTATATTCCTCTTCGAGTGTTTCAATTTCTTCCAGAATCCGTTTTCTGTTTTCTTTAAGGAAATTCTGCTTTTGTATGTAACCCGAAAAATCGATGCCAAGTTCGGATGTTTTTCCGGAAAAATCCTGCTGTATATGGACTTCCTGTTCCAGTTTTTCATTCAGGGCTTCAATGGAACCTTCCGCTTCTGCTTTCATCAGCTCATGGTCGGCCTGTTCCTTCAGCAGCCTATTCTTAAAGCCATCAATTTCCAATGTCTGTCGTTTCAGCTCTTCGGCTTCACCGGAAAGCTCTTCATAGGCTGTCGTCTGGGAAGCGGCCGAAGCTTTCAACTGGTTTACGTGAACATACAGGGTATTGGATTTTAAACCAATTTCCTGTAAATCTTCCTGAATGCCTGCAATCTGCCGTTTATTTTCACGTTTTTCATCATGGGCTTCGTCTGTCTGTCGATTTAAAACAGCCAGTTCTTTTTTGAGATTTTCCATTTGAAGTCCCATTTCTTCCATTTCACGGTGCCGCCCAAGAAGATTACTTGTGTTTTTAAACGTACCGCCGGAAATAGAACCGCCGGGGCTCAGGGATTCCCCTTCCAAAGTGACGATCCTCAGTGAATAGTGATATTTTCTGGCCAGTTTCAGGGCATTATCCATATTGTCTGCGACGACAACACGTCCCAGCAGATAATCCGCCAGGCCGTCAAATTCCGGTCCATGGGAGATCAGTTCGCTGGCAATGCCGATGACGCCCTTTTCTTTTAATATCCGGTCCCGTTCCGGCAGCGTTCGTGCCACAATACTTGTCAATGGCAAAAATGTGGCCCGTCCGAACCGATTTCGTTTTAAATACTCGATCATCAGTTTGGCAGTTTTCTCATCTTTTGTGACCACATTCTGAATACTTCCTCCAAGGGCGGTCTCCACCGCTGTCTCATAAGTTTTATCTACCTTGATGATATCTGCTACAACACCGATGATTCCCGGAGTCTGCTTCTTTTGCTCCATAATCCGCCGGATACTGTTTCCATAACCTTCATAACGCTCCGTAATTCCCTGGAGTGTCTGATACCTGGAACTTAAACGGTGATATTCCTGTTCCTTTGCATTCAGACTTTCATGACAGTCATCGATACGTTTCTGAATGATCTGCCCCTTTTCCTGAAAAGCAGTCAGCTTCTTTTGCAGAATATCCCGACGATTGGTCAGCGCTTCCTGTTCTGCAGTATATTTTTCCAGGGTCTTTTCCCGGCTGGCTGCTTCACTTTGGATGGTGAGTAACCGCTGATTCAGTTCGAATTTTCGGATCTGAATCTGTTCCAGCATTGCGTCATAACGCTGCAGTTTAGCTTTCACACCGCCAATCCGATTTAGGGCTTCAATAACGTCGCCATTTTTTTCTTCAATCGACTGACGCAGTTTTTCGATATTTCCATTGATGGAATCCAGCCGGTTCTCCGCTTCTTTTTTCATGTCTTCAAGAGATTCGATCTTTTCATCCAGTTTTTGAAGTTCCTCTTCCCATTGTCCGGCTTCCTGCTTTTTACTGCTTATACTTCCACTGATCTGGATGCGCCGTTCCTCGTAATGCCCCTCGGCGGATTCTTCACTTCTTACCTGTTCTTTTAAAAGACGGATTTCACTTTCCGCCTTCTCCCGGTCAAGCTGTATTTCTGAAATACGTTTTTTTAAGGCATCGATTTCCGTATTACAGGTTTCAAGCTCTCTTTCAACCTGAGAATACTCTAAACGGGCTTTTTCCAATCTTTCCTGAGTTTCAGCCATGTCTTCTCCGGCAACTTTGGATTTTTCCGTATATTCCAGAGCGGCTTTTTTCAGTCGTTCATACTCCGAGAGATACATGCGGACGTCCAATGCTTTCAATGTGTCCCTCAGTTTTAAATACTCTTTTGCTTTTTCTGACTGGCGTGACAGAGGTCCAATCTGTTTTTCCAGTTCCGCCAGAATGTCCGTCACACGGTAAAGATTCTGCTTTTCGATATTCAGATTCTTTTCCGCCATGACCTTGCGCTTTTTATATTTCACAATGCCGACAGCTTCATCGAAAAGTTCTCTCCGGTCTTCCGGCTTTCCGCTCAAAATCTTATCGATCTGTCCCTGACCGATGATCGAATAACCTTCTTTTCCAATGCCCGTATCAAAGAATAATTCCTGTACATCCCTCAATCGGCTTGTATGGCCGTTGATCAGATATTCACTTTCTCCGGAACGATACACCCGTCGGGCTACGGTCAACTCATCATAATCAATAGGAAGTTTGTGGTCGCCATTATCAATGGTAATGGCAACATAAGCAAAACCTAAAGGTTTTCTGTTTTCGGTACCAGAAAAAATAACGTCCTCCATCTTGCTTCCGCGAAGCTGTTTGGCGCTCTGTTCTCCAAGCACCCAGCGCACTGCATCGGCCACATTACTCTTTCCGCTGCCGTTAGGTCCCACAATGCCGGTAATTCCTTTATTGAATTTTAATACCGTCTTATTTGCAAAGGATTTAAAACCCTGTAATTCTATGCTCTTTAAATACATATATCTTCGTCCTTGCCTGTGAATATTCCCTGGGCTTTCAATGCCAGAAGAGACTGATAAGCGGCATTCTGACCGGCCGCCTGTTTTGTACGTCCGCTTCCCACACCAAGAACCTGTTCTCCCAGACGAATCTGCATCACGAATGTACGATTGTGTTCCGGACCGCTGACATCGATCAACTCATAGACAGGAGTCTCTTTTGACCAGCTCTGGATATTCTCCTGCAATATTGTCTTACAGTCGTGAAAAAGACGGGTATTTTCCATATCATTTAAAATAAAATTCATAATGAACTGACGAGCCGGTTCCAGACCCCCGTCCAGGTAAATGCTTCCAATGACAGCTTCAAGGGCGTCGGAAAGAATAGAGTCTCGCTCACGGCCTCCGGTCATGTCTTCACCTTTGCCAAGCTTAAGAAAACTTCCCAGTTCCAATCGTCTGGCGCAATAGGCCAGGGCCGGCTCACAGACAAGGCTTGCGCGTGTCTTGCTCAAGGCGCCTTCAAGCTTCTCCGGATAACTCTTAAACAAAAGGTCACTGGATACCAGTTCCAACACCGCATCACCTAAAAATTCCAGCCGTTCGTTGTTTTGAAATTTTGCAAGCTGATGTTCATTGGCAAAGGAACTGTGTGTCAATGCAGTCTCCAGCAAATCCCTGTTTAAATATTCATAGCAGATTTTTGCCTGAAAGGCTTTGATCTTTTCAAAATCCATGCTGTTCTCCTTCCTACTACAATGATTTAAAAAAGGAGTCTCTTCTGACACTCGGAGACCCCTGTTTTATCTACTTTATTCATGCCCGGATTAATTCAAAATATTTTTAATCGCTTCCATGGCATCGCCAACAGTCACAATGTTTTCGGCCGCATCGTCAGAAATCTTAATATCAAGTTCATCCTCAATGGCCATAATAATTTCCACTGTGTCCAGAGAATCGCAGCCCAGGTCTTCGGCAAAAGAAGAATCCATTGTAATCTCACTGGTATCAAGCCCTACGATATCTGCAATAATCTCTTTCAATCTTTCTAATTCCATAATCTAACGTCCTTTCAAAAATAATATTTTTATAATGAGATTGGGAAATCACTGATTTAAAATTTCCTCTATCCGTACATTGATATTCTGCTTTTTAAAGGATATACATTGAATAATTGAATGCTTGATCTCCTGTGCTCCTGAACTTCCATGAGCCTTTACGACCAGCCCTTTAAGTCCAAGCATAGGCGCACCGCCATATTCGCTGGAGTCAAATTCTTTGACAACTGTTTTTAAAGCAGGTTTGACGAGCAGGCCGCCGATCCTGCCCCTGAGTGATGTCACCATTGATGCCTTGATCTTATGAATCAGTGTATTGCCCACGCCTTCATATAGTTTTAAAATGACATTTCCGACAAAAGCTTCACACACAATAACGTCCGCATCTCCTGACGGAATATCTCTGGCTTCAATACTGCCGATAAAATGAATCGACGGGCATTCTTTTAAAAGAGGATATGCCTCTTTGACTAACTGATTGCCTTTTTCCTCTTCTGCGCCAATGTTGACAATGGCCACCTTCGGCTCCTTAACTCCCATAATGTGTTCCATATAGATAGAACCAATCTGAGCAAACTGCAAAAGATGGGAAGCCCGGGCATCCACGTTAGCGCCACAGTCGATCAGCAGTGAAAATCCCTTTGCTGTCGGAATCAGCGGCGCAAGAGGCGGCCTTTGAACACCTTTAATACGGCCGACGATCAGCTGACCTCCGGCAAGAACTGCCCCGGTAGAACCGGCCGACACCATAGCATCTGCTTCTCCGCTTTTCACTAATCGCTGACAGCGAACGATCGAAGAATCCGTTTTATTCCGAATCGCATGTACCGGCGATTCATTATTGCTGATGACCTCTGTTGTCGGAACAATTTCAATCCGTTCTTTGTCATAGGTATATTTGGCCAACTCTTCCTGAATCTTTTTTTCATCACCGACCATCAAAACCCTGACATCTTTACTGGCATTCACTGCGTCCACTCCGCCTTTGATAATCTCAGAAGGTGCGTTATCGCCACCCATGGCATCCAGTGCGACAGTTACTAATTCTTCCATATTCTGTGCCTCCAATTACAATGTCTGTAATCATCTATAAATCTACTAGATAATATACATTAAATCAACCTCTTTTTATCGAATTCAAAGAAAAAAGAAAGGCAGGAATCTTATTCCCGCCTTCCATAAATTTCTTTAAATAAATTACTGAACTTCAACGATAGATTTTTTATCGTAATATCCACAAGCTTTGCATACTCTATGAGGCATCATAAGCTCGCCGCAATGACTGCATTTAACTAAAGCTGGAGCACTCATCTTCCAATTAGCTCTACGGCTGTCTCTTCTTGCTTTGGATGATTTATTCTTTGGACAAATGGACATGGATCACACCTCCTTAAAATTCTTAAAAATATCCTGAATGGCAGCCATCCGGGGATCTAATGAAACCCTGTCGCAGCCGCACTCTCCATGGTTTAAATCCTTTCCACACTTCGGACATATGCCCTTACAATCTTCACGGCACAATACCTTCATCGGAAAGCGAATTAAAATTTCATGATCGATTAGAGCGTCCGTATCAATGCTGTTTTCTTCCACATAGCTGTCATCCGCAAAATCCTCCTGACGTTCCGAGGACAGATCGATCGTCTCATCCAGTTCAACATGAAACGGAACAAGGACTTCTTTCAGACATCGGTCACATGGGATACTAAGGCTTCCCTCCCAATGGCCCTCCAGATGAACCTTCCGGACTCCCGCATTGGACAAGTTAAGAATGAGTTCGCTTTTCTCGCGAAAAGGGAAATGCTCACCCTGCCATTCAAAAACTTCCATATCCACAGGAACACTAAAAGTTTCAGTTTTTAATGGTGTAGAAATAAGCTCTGAAATATTAATAAACATAGACGTCTCCTAACTCCATACCTCATTCATTATACATAGGTCAGAATATTTTGTCAATAATTATTTTTAAGTAATGTAAAGTATTTTTACTTGACGCATGACCGAAAAAGGACCGGCAGTTTTCTGCCGGTCCTTCTGCGATCTTAAATCAATTATTTTGCCATCTGAGCCTGTACAGCTGTAATCGCTACAACACCAACGATATCGTCTGCAGAGCAGCCTCGGGACAAGTCGTTAACAGGACCTGCAAGACCCTGTGTGATCGGTCCGTAAGCTTCTGCTTTTGCAAGTCTCTGAACCAGTTTATAACCGATGTTACCTGCATCCAGGTCAGGGAAGATAAGAACGTTAGCATGTCCGGCGATTTCGTTGCCAGGAGCTTTCTGCTGTCCTACTTCCGGAACGATCGCTGCGTCGAGCTGGAATTCCCCATCAACCAGAAGGTCTGGATATTCCTTATGAGCAAATTCAACAGCGTTCTGAACTTTGTCTACATCCGGATGACTTGCACTACCCATTGTGGAATGGGAAAGCATCGCTGTAATTGGTTTCTTACCAATCAATGCTTCAAATGTTTTTGCAGAATCATAAGCGATATGTGCCAATTCTTCGGAATTTGGATTCTGGTTCAGACCAGCATCGGAGAAGATGAACACACCGTCGGCGCCGAATTCACAGTTTGGAACGTCCAATACAAAGAATGCGGATACCAGTTTGCTGTCCGGAGCAGTTTTAAGAATCTGCAGAGACGGACGCAGAAGGTTTGCTGTAGGTGTTGTACAGCCGCCGACCATACCGTCAGCATAACCCATTTTAACCATCATAACGCCAAAGAATAAGAAGTTGGATGTAAGAATACGTCTTGCATCATTTAATGTCATACCTTTTCTTTTACGGAGTTCATAGAAATGAACGATAAAATCGTCCAGTCCTGCGAATGTTTCCGGATTTACGATCTCAACCCCTGATAAATCATAGCTTGCTGCAGATTTTGCGATATCTTCCGGATCGCCGATCAAAATAACTTTGGCTACGCCCTCTTTTTCAATCTTGCTTGCTGCTTCGATGACACGCATGTCATAAGACTCTGGAAGAACGATTGTTTTAACGTCTTCTTTTGCACGCGCTTTGATCCCATCAATAAATCCCATGATGAATACCCCTTTCATATTTAAAAATATTTATTTTTCTTCAATCATTATTATTATATACTAGTTAAAAGTGCAAAACAAGTGATTTTATTGGTTATTATTTTGAATTTTTGTATTTTTTTTTGAGCATATTCTTTAAATAAGCGTTATAATACCATTATCAATTTATCTGGGAGGATACTATGAATATCGGAGCTATCATTGCAGAATATAATCCATTTCATAACGGACATAAGTATCAAATTGAAAAATTTCGCCAGGAACAAAATTTAGATTATATTTTGATCATTATGAGCGGAAATTTTACCCAAAGGGGCGAGCCGGCCTGGATGTCAAAGTATCTGCGTACCCGGGCGGCATTGACGGGCGGCGCCGATCTGGTCATTGAACTGCCAATGTATTACGCCACAGGCAGCGCTTCTCTTTTTGCCGAAGGCGCTGTTGCTCATTTAAATGCCCTGAATTGCGTGGACTCCCTTTGCTTTGGATGTGAAATTGAAGAAAATGAAAGCATTCACCAGAAACAGCTTGAAAAAGCCGCCGCCCTTCTGGTCATCGAACCGGAAGAATTTAAGCAGAAACTTGCACGTTTCCTGAAAGCAGGTCTCTCATATCCGGCCGCCAGAGCCGCCGCACTCAACGGATTTATTGAGAATCCAAAGCTTTTATCCATGCCGAATAATATCCTGGCTCTGGAATATATGGCTGCATTGAAACGAACAGATTCGAATATCCGCCCGGTGCTTATTCAAAGAAAAGGGGAAGGCTACCACAGCACTAAGGCCGACGAGGTCTTTTCTTCCGCCACAGCCATTCGTCAATCTCGTGAAAATACATGGACAGGAATCCCTGAAGAAATCCAACCGTTGATGAAAGAAAGCTTCGGAAAAGAATTTCCGATGATCCTGGATGATTTTTCTGCCATGTTTGCCGCCGCTTTTCTTCGTTCTTCAGGGCATTTGACAGATTATCCGGATATGACCGAAGAACTATCCAATCGAATGACACGATGTTTTGAACATTACAGGAATCTGAGCAGTTTTCTCATGGAAACTAAAAACAAGGCTTATACCCACAGTCGGCTCAGCCGCTGTGTTTCTCACATTTTGCTGGAACAGGATAAAGATATTCTGCGTCAGGCAAAATGCGACGGCTATGCTTACTACGCACGTATTTTAGGCTTTCAAAAAAAAGCGGCGCCCCTTTTAAACTGTATAAAAAAACAGTCCTCCATTCCTCTCATTGGAAAAATGGCGGACTATCAAAAAAATCTCCATGGCAATGGTCTGAGATTGATCCATGCAGATATTCGCGCTGCCGATTATTACCGCACAGCCCTTCAGATGAAATATAAATGTGCAATGAAAAACGAATTCAATCAGGGAATTATCATAATCTGATATCCGAAGACATAGGCTATAACAAAAAATGGTATTGTTTATGGCCCTATGTCTTTTTGCTTTTTTATTGTGTCTCTGTTTTCCGGAAATTTCCGGTTCCGGCATCAAAAACGGTCTGACCCTCATAGCAGGTCAGGTCCTTCCGGCCTTATATCCTTTTATTCTTCTGACGACCCTTTTTAAATATTTGGTGATCCACAATAATAAATATCGTTTTATGCCTGTTTTTATCGGCTTCCTTTCAGGTTATCCCCTTGGAGCGAAGATTGCTGCTGATTACGACGACGCGGCCGGAAAATTCCTGCCAGCTCAGTCCGTGCTTTTGATCTGTAATAATCCGAGTCCTGCTTATATGATCAGCTTTGTGGGCCTTCACTGTCTGAAAGACCCGTCTCTCGGCATGCGAATGTATGCAGCCATCATTGCCGGAAACTTGGCGACGGGACTTTTGTTCGGAATATTTGGAAAACGGTATGCCGGAAATAAAAAAACAGCGCACCGTACCTCTGTACAGACGCCGTCTTCCGCAAGTCTGCCGGACCGGGTGATTCATGATACATTTGCGATTATTATCAATATATCCAGTTATATCCTCATATTTTCCGTGGCCGCAGCTTTTATTCAAAAAATTTTTTTCCTTCCGCCAATTGTCCAGGGGATTTTTGCAGGAATGCTTGAAATGACCACCGGAATCCAAATCCTTACTGCTCAATCGATGGCCCTGACCACAAAACTTTGCTTGATGACAGGCCTCGTTTCTTTTGGCGGTCTTTCTATCATGGCTCAGACAAACAGTATGATTTCCGGGAGTGCTCTGTCCATAAAAAAATACATGGCAGAAAAAGCCATAGCTGTTACTATAGCTGTTTCTGTCATGTATGTTA
Organism: uncultured Lachnospiraceae bacterium; assembly: GCA_958426095.1. Classification (GTDB taxonomy): domain Bacteria; phylum Bacillota; class Clostridia; order Lachnospirales; family Lachnospiraceae; genus Frisingicoccus. The sequence goes on along the minus strand of CATZYB010000067.1, from coordinate 265 downwards.
TAATTTAATCGATGTCATCGTAATCGAATTCATCATCGTCCAGATCTTCTTCCTCAACTTCTTCCTCTTCATAATCATCGGAATCGTAAAGATCTTCATCTTCCTCCTGATCGACAGCGGAGAGTTCTTCATCTTCCGGCGTATATACCGGAGGTACATTTGAAGTTGCAGGTTCATTCAACTGGCTTGCCAGAGCATCCTGATTTTCTTTGAGAATCTGGAGACTTGAAGACAGGCCGTTGATCAGTCCATTAGAATGTTCGCG
>CATZYB010000066.1 GCA_958426095.1 uncultured Lachnospiraceae bacterium | reverse complement strand
TCCTTGACAAAGAAAGCCCGGCGGGAGGCCTCCGGCGCAGTATAAGGCAGACGGATACGATCTGTCTGCGTGGAGCCGGTCGGCCGGTGCGCCATGACCCTGTTGCAAGTCCGCAGGACGGGACCCCTGCTAAACAGGAGAGCGACAAAACCGGGTCGTAAAACAGGTGTGGCAACCTGTGGGCGATGATATGCAGGCAGGATAATGAGACTCGCGCATTGGACGCCCGCAAAGCATCGTGCGCCGCACCCATCAGCATGGGCCGGGGTGAAATTCCCGTGGAGCTGTGCCAGCAGCCATCCGTTTTCTGCCTCTTTCTTTTTACAATCATTCTGTTGCTTTGAGTTTATGGATAGTTCGTAAACTTTTCGATTAGCAGCAGACAAACCCGGAATGGCGCGTTAAAATGAGGATAGGCAAATTATGACCTTCCTTCTACGCGCCGTTCTTGTTTTAGAAAGGGGGCTGCCATGTCGCAAGCATGGAACGGTACGAAGAAGGAGTCCCCGGAACGTAGAACCTATACGGTAGAGGACATTACTCAGATCCTGGGTATTGGCCGCACATCCGCTTATCTTCTCGTGAAGGAAGGACACTTCAAGATCGTACGAATTGGCAACGCCATACGGATTTCCAAGCGGTCATTCGATGAGTGGCTGGAGTCGCTCGACCTATGACTTAGAAAGGAAGTATCGCTATGGCATCGATTATCAAACGGAAAAAGAATTATTCCATCGTCTACAACTATACGGACGAGAACGGTGAGACCCGGCAGAAATGGGAGACCCGCACCTCTTACCAGGACGCATTGAAGCGCAAAGCGGAGGTGGAGAACCAGCAGTTCACGGGGACCTTCCTTCCGCCCAGCAACCAGACCATCGCAGAATTTCTTTTGGACTTTGTTTCTCTCTATGGGGAAAAGAAGTGGGGCGTGTCCATGTACGACAGCCAGAACTCGCTGATCTCCAACTACATCAACCCCATCATTGGAGATTTGAAGGTGCAGGAGGTCACGCCGCGGGTGGTGGACAAGTACATCCAGACCCTTCAGAAAACCCCGGCAGTGAATACCAGGACCCATCATGCAAAGACAGACCTGGTCACCAACGCCACCATCGAGAAGATCATCAAGCTTCTGCGCTGCGCCTTCAAGCAGGCAGTACGGTGGGAGCTGATCGCCAAGAACCCCTTTGACAATGTGGTACTGCCCAAGACGGAGTATAAGAAGCGAGACATCTGGACCGCCGATATGATCCGCACTGCTCTGGATCAGTGTACGGACAGCAAGCTCTATGTAGCGATGAACCTGTCCTTTGCCTGCTCCCTGCGGATGGGCGAGATCCTGGGGCTGACCTGGAACAATGTCCATATCTCCGACGAGGATATTGCCGATGACAATGCCTATATCTATATCGACAAGGAGCTGACGCGGGCCTCCAAACGGGCCATTGAGATGCTGGGGCAGAAGGACGTCTACCACATCTTTACGCCGTTGTTTCCCAACACCAGCACCAGGGTGATTCTGAAAAAGCCCAAGACGGATTCCAGTATCCGCAAGGTGTGGCTGCCCAAGACGCTGGCCTACATCCTGCGGGAATGGAAGAAAGCCCAGGATGAGTTGCGGGGCTTTCTCGGTGACGAGTATCAGGATTATGACCTGGTAGTGGCGCTGCCCAACGGACGCCCCTGCGAGGACCGCATCATCCTGAAGGAGTTTGAGAAGCTGCGGGAGAAGGCAGGGCTGCCCAGGGTGGTCTTTCATTCCCTCCGTCATTCCAGCACCACCTACAAGCTGAAACTGAACCACGGCGACCTGAAGGCCACCCAAGGCGACACGGGCCATGCGGAGATTGACATGATTACCAGCGTGTATGCCCATATCCTGGACGAGGACCGCAAGATCAACGCCCAGAAGTTTGAGAGCGCCTTCTACGCAAATCCCAACCTGCGCGCGGTCCGTCCCCCAGAGGAGCCGAAGGAACCGGCACCGGCGACGCTTGACCTGGAGGCCCTGGTGGAACAGCTCCGGCAGTCGCCGGAACTGGCAAATACCCTGGTTGCGCTGCTCTCGGCGGCACCAGGCGGCAGGTAAGTCCGAAAACTCCAATTAGCAAAGATGGGATTTTTCTTAGCAGGAACATGGAAATCGTTCGTTTCTTCTTAGCAGGATATACATTGCAGCGCATAAAATTCTCCCGGTCCCAAACGAGCAAGAGACCGGGAGAAGCAAAATAAAAAACGCTGCAAACCAGCGAAAAATGGCTTGCAGCGGTGTTTTTGGCGTCCCAGACACGACTCGAACGTGCGACCCCGGGCTTAGGAGGCTCGTGCTCTATCCAACTGAGCTACTGGGACATATATCAAAAATATTCAATTTTCCTCCGCCCACGGACTCGAACGAACTGCCGCTTAGGAGGCGGTCGCTCTATCCTGCTGAGCTACGGAAACATAAATCTACTATATCATTTAGAGGCCCATAAAGTCAACCGTTCCTTGAATCCAAACAGTGCCGCGGAACCGCCGTCCCGGAAGAGGTTCACCCAATAAATCCTCTTTATTGATACAAATATCAAAAATCAGATTATTACATTCCAGAGAAAGAATATAAATTGATTCCTCGGTTAAAGAATTCTGCACCACTTCGACACTCAGAATATCTCCCATAATTGAATACTGGTCACAGGCAATACCATAAGGCATGAAATAAGACTCTACAATTGTCAAAATATCTTCTTTTTTTGCCCGACGGCTGATCGTCGCATACATATCGATATCTTCCAGAGTCAGGCTTTCTATGGCCTCCTGATCTCCTTCCCGGGCCGCAGCGATCATACGGTCACGATTTATACTTTCATCCTTTCTGCGGCGTACATCCTCTTTCGTTTTTATTAAGGGCAGGATGACTTTTCCCGAAACAGATAAACCGGATAAATATATTGGCGCATAGAACAAAGAACCCTTATGAAATTCTGTATAATCAATATAATCAGCCATATTCAATAATTGAAAAACCAGAGAGACTCCAACTTTTACATTATCGCATATTCCCGCATAAGCATCCTTATCTGACTGTTTTTCAATCGTTACCTCATCTTTTATCGTACAGTTCTTTGCCTTAAAATATGGAAAGTAGTAGCCAAAATGAAATTGTCCGCTTTCATCATATTCTCCACGGACACTTATCCCCATGCGGTCAGCAAACTCTTTGGCCTTTTCCCCAAAAACAGCTTCTTCATCATCTCCAGCCGAGGATACATATTCTGAGGTTGGCCGCAGCATGACCAGATTTAAAATATCCCGGACATCTTTATTCTTTTTTATTTTACTGAAACCAATTGCCCGTAAATAATCGTGCATTCCAACCTCCGATTTATGTCAACTCTCAGGGTGTATATTTGAATAAATATACACCCTTTACTAACAGAAGACTATTTAATGACTTCCAGACCACCCATGTAAGGAATCAAAACATCAGGAACACGGATACTTCCGTCAGCCTGCTGATAATTTTCCATAATGGCTGCCGTTGTACGGCCAATGGCAACACCACTGCCGTTCAATGTATGAACAAATTTTGCTTTATCTTTGACGCCATCTTTATATTTTATATTCGCACGACGTGCCTGGAATTCCTCAAAGTTACTGCAGCTTGAAATTTCTACATAACGGCCATAGCTTGGCATCCATACTTCGATATCATATTTCATAGCTGCTGTAAAACCAAGATCGCCGATACAGATTTTAACCACACGGTAAGGCAGACCAAGACGCTGCAATACATCTTCTGCATCTCTTGTAAGTTTTTCCAATTCTTCATAAGAATCTTCAGGTTTTGTAAATTTAACCAGCTCTACTTTATTAAACTGATGCTGACGGATAAGACCACGGGTATCACGGCCGGCCGAACCAGCTTCCGCACGGAAACATGCCGTATAAGCTACATGTTTGATTGGCAGCTTGGAACCGTCCAAAATAGTCTCACGATACATGTTTGTTACCGGAACTTCTGCTGTAGGGATCAGGAAATATTCCTTTCCATCACCAGTAACTTTATAAGCATCCTCTTCAAACTTAGGCAGCTGACCTGTTCCTATCATACTGTCGCGGCTGACCATAAACGGAGCAAAGATTTCTTCATAGCCATGATCTCTTGTATGAACATCCAGAAAGAAATTCATAATAGCACGTTCAAGTCTTGCACCGGCATTACGGTAGAATGTAAAACGGGCGCCAGTCGTCTTTGCCGCGGTTTCCGGATCAAGAATTCCCAATTCAGCGCCCAGATCCCAGTGAGCTTTTGGCTCAAAATCAAATTTTGTTGGTTCACCAAATTTACGAATCTCCACATTATCTTCATCGGAATCTCCAGCCGGTACCGTTGGATTCGGGATGTTTGGGATTGTCAGCATGTAAGCATTTAATTCTGCATCCACTGCACTTACCTGAGCATCCAGAACCTTAATGCTGTCAGAAAGCTTTTTCATTTCTTCCATAACCGGTGCAATATCCTCTCCGGCTTTTTTCATCTGCGGAATTTTTTTAGATTCCACATTCTGTTTATTTTTTAACTGCTCTACTTCGGCCAGTAACTGTCTTCTTTTTTCATCCATAGATTTAAATTTTGACAAATCGAAATCCTCATTACGGGTTGAAAGAGCTTTCTCGACTTCTTCAAAATTGTTTCTTAATAATTTAATATCAAGCATGTCTTTTCCTCCTCTTTGGAAATCCATAAATAAAACTAAATGATATTATATAATAGGCATATCCTTTTTGCAAGTTAATATACCACAAGTTTCCCAAAATTTCCAGCATTTTATCAAGTACAATATGTATATTTATTCATTATATTAGTTGACATAAAAAAGATGTTCCCATGTCGTTCCGTGACTTTGAGAACATCTCTTTTGTCTTATTTATTCATTTCCCATGCCGTACTGTTTGGCCTGTTCCAGAGCTTCTGCTTCCTCATCTCCCAATGGAAGATAGGATTCCCCTTTAATAATTTCTTTGATGTAATTATAACATCCATCTTTACTATGTATGGAGTTAATCACAAAACCGTCATCTCTGTCATTCAGTAATGCACATGCAAAACTGAGTTTTCCTCCCATTTCTTTAAATGCATCATATTTTACAATACCCATTTTCTGATAGGAGCGTCCCATACTGTTTTCAAGACGGGTAATCCGATCATTTAATGTATCATTAATATCTTTAATATTGTTCAAAGACTCTAATTTATTTTCCAGAGCTTCATCCAGTGATTTTGCTCCACGGCCGCCACGCATAAATGCTCTATACTTTTTATCCAACTGATTCTGTTTTCTATGTAACATATAAATATATATAAGCATGAAAAGTATTAATACAAACATACCTATAATCAAAAGTCCCGGGTCAAAACTTAATCCTGCTAAAATCTTACTATCCATACTATCCCACCTGTTTTACCGACTCAATCAAATCGATAATCCTTTCTAGTTCATCATTTGAGTAATATTCAATTTCAATTTTACCTTTTTTATAATTTTTGCTGTGAATAGCTACTTTTGATCCAATAACCGACTTCATCCGTTCCTCTAACTGATGATAAATCGTTTCCATCTGGGAAAAATCTTCCTTCTTCTCCACTGTATTCTTTTCTTCTTCTTTTTTCAGATAGCTGCGTACCAGCTTTTCCGTTTCCCTTACACTCATCTTATTGTCAAAGACAAGCATAGCCATAGTATATTGCTCATCTTTATCTTCTATAGATAAAAGTGTTCTCGCATGACCACCGCTGATCATATCATCAATAACCATTTGCTGGACACGTTCATCCAATTTTAAAAGGCGCATCGCATTAGTGACTGCGGTACGACTTTTAGATACTCTCTGAGCAGCTTCATCCTGTTTCAAGCCAAACTCTTCAATGAGCCGTCGATAAGCCTGGGCTTCTTCAATCGGATTCAAATCCTCTCTTTGAAGATTTTCTACAATGGCAATTTCCATGGATTCCCGCTCATCATATTCTTTAATAATAACAGGAACTTCTTTTAATCCTGCAATCCTGGCTGCGCGCCACCGACGTTCACCGGCTACAATCTCATAATAATTTTCTTGTTTTTTTACAACAATCGGCTGAATCAATCCAAACTGTTTAATAGATTCTGATAATTCCTGTAACGCATCTTCATCAAAGTTTTTTCTTGGCTGTAAACGATTTGGCTCAATTTCATCAATCTTCAAACGAAGTTCTATAGGCTTTTCAACAATTTTTTCTATGACCTTCTCAACCGGCTTTTCTATAACCTTTTCTATGACTTTTTCTTTATCAACTTCTTTTTTTACCGTAGGCGAAATCAAAGCATCAATTCCTTTTCCCAGTCCGCCTTTTTTTCTTGCTGCCATATTTTATTTTTCATTCCTTTCATTTTATCTGTTCTTCTGATATTGAATAACTTCTTCAGCCAGCAAACGATATGCTTCCGCTCCTGATGAACGAGTATCATACATATTAATAGGCATTCCGTAACTCGGTGCTTCTGCAAGCCGGACATTTCTGGGAATTATCGTCTTATATATATTTCTATCTAAATTTTCTTTTACATTCTCCACAACCTGCAATGACAAATTTGTTCGTCCGTCAAACATTGTAAATACGACGCCTTCAATTTCCAGTTCCGGGTTCAAACGTTCTTTGATCAAATCAATTGTATGTATTAACTGAGATAATCCTTCCAAAGCATAATATTCACATTGAATAGGAACCAGGACGGTATCTGACGTGGTCATTGCATTAATTGTAAGGAGATTCAATGATGGCGGACAATCAATTATTATAAAATCATATTTATCTTTCAATACATCTATCTTTTCTTTCAGAAGAAATTCTTTATTATCAATGGAAATTAATTCCACTTCAGCGCCGGACAAATTTATATTCGATGCAATAACATCTAAACCATCCATTACCGAATTATGAATACATTCTTCAACAGATGCTTCCTCTAAAATCAATTCATATACAGTATTTTCCACCTGATTTTTATCAATACCTAATCCGCTGGTCGTATTTCCCTGTGGATCCATATCAATAGTTAAGACCCGTTGACCTAGTTCAGCCAAACTGGCCGATAAATTAATGGATGTTGTTGTTTTTCCTACGCCGCCTTTCTGATTTGCAACTGCTATTATCCGACCCATATCATTCCCCTTTTCATATCATTTCCTACAGTATACCACTTCACGCTGAGTTAATCCAGAGAAAGAAATATGAAAATTCTGTAAAACAAGGAGGATGTTTCACGTGAAACATCCCCTTACTCTATTTCATATTAAATTTTTATGTTTCACGTGAAACATTTTCGAATTACATCTGCTCTGGACACTGAATACCAAGCAAGCTTAAAGCATCCTTTAAAATAGATTTTGTAATAATAACAATATTTGCTCTTGTATATTTAATATTTTCATCTTCCACATTAATCTGACACTCATGATAAAATTTGTTAAAAGCCTGTGCCAACGCCACCGCATATCTGGAAATTACGAACGGCTCCAACTTATCCGCAGCATCGGAAACTACCTGTGGATAACGAGCAATTTCTTTAAGTAACGCCATGGAAACATCATCCGATAAAACTGAATAATCATAAATGGCCGGCACGTCACCAATCTTGCGTAAAACACTAGCCGCTCTGGCATAAGTATACTGAACATAAGGTCCTGTCTCACCGTCAAAATTTAAAAGTTTTTCCCAGTCAAAAATAACATCTTTGATTCTCTGATTATACAGATCATTAAAAAGAATCGCACCAATACCAACTTGCTTGGCCACTTCTTCTTTATTTGGTATGTTTGGATTCTTTTCTTCAATAATGCTTCGTGTTTTCTGGATTGCTTCATGAAGAATATCCTCAGCATAAATCACATGACCTTTACGTGTTGACAATTTACCGCCCTTCAAACTCACCAGACCATATGGAACATGTATTAAATCTTTTGACCAATCATAGCCCATTAATTCAATAACCTTAAACCACTGAGCAAAATGAAGTTTTTGTTCAAGTCCGGTAACATAAATACACTTCGAAAAATCATAAGTTTTCTTACGATACATAGCCGCAGCAATATCTCGAGTAGCATACAAAGAACTTCCATCTTTCTTTGTTATCAGGCAAGGCGGCATATTATATTCTTCCAATTCGACAATCTGGGCGCCGTCACTGACTTTGATCAGCCCCTTTTGTTTTAATTCCTCAATAACCGGCTGCATCTTATCATTATAAAAACTCTCTCCAGCAAAAGAATCAAACTCCATGCCAAGAAGCTCATATACTCGCATAAACTCTTTTAAGCTGATTTCACGAAACCATTTCCAGATACTCAAAGCTTCTTCATCACCATGTTCCATCTTAGTGAACCATGCTCTAGCCTCATCATTTAAAGAATCATCTTTTTCCGCCTCTTCGTGGAATTTCACATAAATACGCATTAATTCTTCGATACCTTTTTCCTCAACGGCTTCTTTACTGCCCCAATTCTTATAAGCAACGATCAATTTACCGAACTGAGTTCCCCAATCGCCTAAATGGTTAATTCTTTCTACATGGTATCCTAATTTTGTGAATATCTTATTTAAAGAATTACCGATAATGGTTGTACGAAGATGACCAACATGGAAGTTTTTGGCCACATTTGGTGAAGAATAGTCAATACAAATTGTCTGTCCTTGGCCTTCAGCAGATCCGCCATAATTATTATCAGAAAGATAATTATCAACAATCTGTTTTGCAAACATGGACTTATCCACAAAAAAGTTCAGATATCCACCAAGACATTCCACTTTACTTAAAAAGTCCGGACATCCGATTTTTTCTTTCAAATCCGCCGCTATCATTGGCGGCGCCTTACGAAATACTTTTGCAAGTTTAAAACATGGAAATGCAAAATCACCCATCTCGGCCTTTGGAGGAATTTCTAAAAGGCTATTTATCTCTTCTGCATCCATACTATCAATTTGAGCATCCAACAACTCTACAATTTTAGTTTTCATTTATAAATTTCCCCTTTTGTTATACTATTCTAACATTCTAATTTCTATAAAAATAAGTATATCATCTGCTATTTTTGACAGATACAAATATTGTACAACATATCTGGAAAAATATCCATTAAAAAATATTTGTATATGCATAATAATTATTTTATAATAGAAGATATATAAAATAATTATTCAAAGGAGACTTATCTATATGAAAAATTATAAAAAACTCCTAAACGCAGGAATTATCTCCTCTGCTGTACTCCTTACAACATGGGGATTTAATAAATTAATTTTTCTCCGGGCTGGAATGAAAGATATGCTGTTTTGTGAAAACAAGCATCAATATTCCTGGAGATTTGGAAATATTTTTTATACAAAAAAGGGCAATGGTTCACCTATCCTTTTAATCCACGAATTAAAATGTACAGCTTCTGCCGCCGAATGGAAATCTTTGATTAACCAGCTATCCAAAAATCATACTGTCTATGCTCTGGATTTAATTGGCTGCGGACGTTCTGAAAAGCCAAAAATGACATATACAAATTATATCTATGTCCAGTTGATCAATAATTTTATTAAAGATGTTATTGGAACCAGAACCGATGTGGTTACCAGCGGTTCATCATCAAACATCGCCATTATGGGATGCTACAGTGAACCCGAACTTTATCACCGGATTATGATGATAAATCCTTCATCCCTGGAAGAAATGGCAAAATATCCGAAAACAAACCATAAAACATTAAAATACCTGATTGAACTTCCTCTCATTGGAACAACAATTTACAATATAGTAACTTCCTATGGTACTATATTTAAAAATTATAAAAATAAAATACTTTATCCGGACATCAATATGCAAAAAGATGTTGATACAATGTATGAAGCCAGCCATCTTGGCGGGCCTTCGGCCAGGTATTTTTATGCCAGCGAGCGCAGCCATTTTACAAACATCAATATGCTTCATGCGCTGAAAAAATTAAATCATTCTATGTGTATTATCGGAGGAAAAGATCAAAAAGATATTGAAAATGTACTGAAAGACTATGTATCCTTTAATCCATCCATCGAAACTGAACTGATTGACAATTGTAAACAATATCCACATATTGAACAGCCGGAATCCTTTATTTCCCTTTGTTCCATTTATCTGTCCTGAAAGGAGTTTTCACATGCCTGAAAAATGTTATCGAAGCGAGTTAATCGGCTTATTTGGCTGCCCGGTCGATGAAAATCCAACAGTGGTTATCATCGAAGCCGCCTTTAAAGCTCTGGGACTAAATTATAGATATAATACGATGCTTGTATATCCGGAAGATTTGGAAACAGCCGTCAAATCATTAAAAGCACTTCATATGAAAGGAACTCATATTACAATACCGCATAAGGTCGCTGTTATCCCTTATCTGGACCGTTTAACAGACACAGCCGCCTTAATTGGCGCAGTAAATACGGTATATGAAGATCATGGTGAAATGGTCGGTGAAAATACCGATGGAAAAGGATTTATTAAATCTTTAACAGATAACCAAATAGAAATTTCCGAAAAAAAAGCTGTCATTCTCGGCGCAGGAGGCGCCGCCAGGGCAATTGCCGTAGAACTGGCCCTGGCCGGAGCCGAGAAAATAATCATTGTAAATCGTTCCCGTGACAGAGGCGAAACACTTGCTAAATTAATTAATGAAAAAACAAAAGCCCACGCAGAATTTGCACTCTGGGAGGGCTGTTATAATGTCGATGAGGACGCCGATATTCTTGTAAACTGTACATCCATTGGTCTATATCCTGATACAAATGTTCCAGATATAAATTATTGCACTTTAAAATCCAGTACAATTGTCTGTGACATCATTCCTAATCCACTGCATACACGATTTATGTCAAGAGCGCAGGCCTGTGGATGTCAAACTCTCGATGGATTTTCAATGCTGATCAATCAGGCCGCCGTCAGCTTTAAACTCTGGACCGGACTCGATGCCCCGGTAGAAATTATGAAAATAGCCATGATCAATGAAAATGGTCGATTATAAAGGCTCTTTTGAAGGCTTACCTGCTTTTCTCGGGTAAGCCTTTTTTGTAGGCTTCACCTTGTCAATAATTACAAGAGACCGTTCCATATCCGTATCCGCCAGATTATAAGACAAACATTCTGCAATATTTCCTCCCAGAAGCGTCACGGCCCTTCTGGAAGCTTCCATTTCTTCCTGTATCTTTCCCGACTTATAGGGGATAAAATGTCCCCCAACCTGGACAAATGGCAGACAATATTCAGATAATGTGGATAAGTTGGCTACCGCCCGGGAGACACATAAATCAAACCTTTCTCTGTATTCGGGATTTCTCCCGAAATCTTCAGCTCTTCCATGAATCGTCTTTATATCTGTTAATTCTAAAGCTTCAATAACCCGGTTTAAAAAATTAATCCGCTTATTTAAAGAATCAAGAAGAACTATTCTTAATTGTGGAAAAGCAATTTTTAACGGAATTCCCGGAAATCCCGCACCGGTTCCCACATCAATCATCTTTAACGGCCGATTTAAATCAATGGCCTGAATAAGAGAGAGACTATCCACAAAATGCTTATCCACCACTTCATTATATTCTGTAATAGCCGTCAAATTCATGACCTTATTTGTCTCAATCAGCATTTCATAGTAAAACTTAAACTGATACATTTGTTTCTCATTAAGTTGGATATTTAATTTCGCCAAAGCTTTTTCAAATTTACTCATACGGATTCCTTTCGATGTGTCCGGTTAAATTGCTCCATATAAATCAGCAATACGGATATATCCGCTGGTGTTACTCCGGAAATACGAGAAGCCTGACCTACCGAATGAGGACGCACTGCTGAAAGTTTTTGTTGAGCTTCAATTCTTAATCCACTGATATCATTATAATCTAAAGTGTCAGGAATTAACTTAACTTCCATCTTTTTAA
>CATZYB010000065.1 GCA_958426095.1 uncultured Lachnospiraceae bacterium | reverse complement strand
GTCTCTTCCGTGTTTGTCAAAGAGGCAAAATCGGCATTAACCGACTGCCCCTTTAAATATTTTACAAAAGCTCAGATGTGCAGTGCGGACAGCGTGTCGCATCAATAGGAATTTCACTTTTACAATATGGACATACTTTCGTTGTCGGAGCAGCCGGTTCCGCTTCCTTATGGCCTATGGAAAGCAGCTTGTTCATTGCTTTTAACAGGCAGAACAGGATGAGCGCTGTAATAAAGAAGTTGACCACAGACGAAAGAAAGTTGGAGCCAAATGTGGCAATATCTTCCGCAGTGTAGGAAGCGTTGCCCATGATTTCATTAATGATCGGATTGATGAAATTGTCGGTCAGCGATGTAACGATTCCTGAGAAAGCGCCGCCGATCAGAACACCGATAGCCATGTCCATGACATTTCCACGCAAAGCAAATGCTTTAAATTCTTGAATAAATTTTTTCATAAGTATCCTCCTTGATTTTTTTGTTCGATATTTAATCCTCTCGGTTGTACCGGAGTTGAAAAGACAATTTGGGTTTGGGTCTTTCCAAATTTCTGAAGTCTTCCGATAAAGGTTTCCAATTCAATTGTACTCGGAAATGCAACTTTCATCAACATGGAATAGGCGCCGGTGACACAATTACATTCGATAACATTTGGGATTTTTTCAATAAAAGGATAAAATATTTTTTTCTGTGTCGGCTGTAATTCCAGGTTGACAAAGGCTGTAATGTGATAACCAAGCTTAATCGGATTGATCTTTGCACTGTATCCGGTAATGATTCCCTCTTTTTCCAGCTTCTCAATGCGGGCCGATACGGCCGGCGTGGTGAGAAAGACTTCTTTGGCCAGTTCTTTTAACGAAACCCGGGCATTTTGCTGCAATAACATGATCAGCTTTGCGTCAATCTGATCCATAAACAAAAATCTCCTTTTCATTTGTGAAATATGATATACCTACTTTATAAGTATACGTGAACATGGCGAAAAACACAATAAATTCATGAACAGGACTTTAGAAAATAAAGTCTTTTTTTACCGGACTTAAAAAATAAAAGTTGAAAGTTTGAAAATCCGGTTTATTTTCATATCTTTTGAAAAGCGGTTTACTTTCTGAAATTTTGGGTGTATCTTGAGGGCATAAAAGGATTATTTGAGATGATAAGGGGAGGAAAACTCAATGAAAAAGATGCGGACGGAAGCGGATTCTATCGGTCAAATGGAGGTTCCGGTGACGGCGTATTATGGGGTTCAGGCGCTGCGGGCACGGCAGAATTTTCCGATTACCCATCGGCCGCTGCACCCGGAATTTATTAAAAGTATGGCGAAGCTGAAAAAAGCTTCGGCAATCACAAACCGGGATGCGGGACAGCTTCCGGAGGATATTTCAGAAGCCATAATCAAGGCGTGTGACGAGGTTATTGCAGGACATTTTAAAAAAGAATTTATCGTGGACGCCATTCAGGGCGGCGCTGGGACCTCGGCCAATATGAACGCCAATGAGGTTATTGCAAACCGGGCGATTGAGCTTTTGGGCGGGGAAAAGGGCGACTATTTTGTGGTCCATCCAAATGACCATGTGAATATGGCCCAGTCAACCAATGATGTCATTCCAAGTGCAGGCAAGCTGACAACGCTTGTGTTAATGGGGAAAATGCTGGTTCAGCTTCAGCGGCTGTATGACAGTCTGATGGACAAATCCAGAGAATTTGACCCGATTTTGAAAATGGGCCGGACACAGCTCCAGGATGCTGTGCCGATGCGCCTTGGTCAGTCCTTCCACGCGTATGCGTCCGTGCTGAAACGGGATATTCAGAGAATTGAAGCGACGAAGCAGTTTATGCGGATTTTGAATATGGGCGGAACAGCCATCGGCTCCTGTATTAATGTCAGTCCGATATATCTTGAGAATATATGCGGCAACATTAGCAAAGTGACCGGAGAAGATTTTGTAATGGCCGATGACTTGTTTGACGCTACCCAAAATCTGGACGGCTTTGTCAGCGTATCGGCGGCTCTTAAAACCTGTGCGGTGAATCTGTCAAAAATGTGCAATGATCTGAGGCTTATGAGCAGCGGGCCAAAGACCGGATTTGAGGAAATTAATCTTCCGGCCCGGCAGAACGGGTCATCGATCATGCCGGGTAAAATTAATCCGGTAATTCCGGAAGTGGTGTCCCAGGTCGCTTTTAATATTATCGGAAATGACTTTACGATCACCATGGCGGCGGAGGGCGGACAGCTTGAATTAAACGCCTTTGAACCGGTGGTTTTCTATAACCTGTTTGAATCTATTGAAACCCTTGGACGGGCGGCCGAAACCTTAAATGATAATTGTATCGAAGGAATTACGGCAAATCCAAAGCATTGTGCGGAACTGGTAGACGCCAGCGTAGGTATTTCCACCGCCCTTTGTCCGGCTATTGGCTATACGGCGGCAGCGAACATTGCGAAGGAATCTTTAAGAACCGGAACGCCGGTAAAAGAGCTTGTTATACAAAAGGGACTGCTTTCGGAAAAAGAGGTTGAAGAGTTGCTGGAACCTTTTGCGATGACCGGAAAGCCGTTGGAAATGGTAAAATGAATATAAAAATTCAGGGTGAGCAGCCTGTATATCGAAAAAGATATGCAGGCTGTTTTTTGATTTGTTTTATCAATTGTATCCGTTTTAATGAGAAAAAAATTAGTTTAAACTAATTGACGAAAGTTCCCGGGGGGGGGTATTATTAGGATGTAAAAAACAATTAGTTGCAACTAACTGAATGGGTCTAAAAACAGAGTTTCTGCATATGGAGAAAATCAATGACAGATAAAGAATTACATAAATTAAAGCGCTCGGAATTGCTGGAAATAATGATTGAACAGGGAAAAGAAATAGAAAGACTTCAAAAATGTCTGTCAGAAGCGGAGGAGAAACTTCATGACCGAAGAATAGTCATGGAAAAGGCCGGTTCCATTGCGGAAGCAGCTCTGCAGCTGAATCAGATTTTTGAGACGGCGCAGAGGGCGGCAGATCAATATTTGGAAAGCGTTCGTCAGCTTCATGATTCCCAATTAGATAAGAAGGCAGATTAATGTTTGATAAAAGAAAAAGTGAATCATTGGAAATTCCGACAGTAAGTCAGTTGGAAGCGGAATTAAAAAGGGACAGATATCGTCATCAATATGGAAGCGTGCTTCGTAGTACCATTTTTACCCTGATTACCGTAGCGGCGGTGGCGGTTTTAGTAGCTACATTGTGGATGCCGGTGCTTCAAATCTATGGTTCTTCCATGTCGCCCACATTGGTCAATGGCGATATTGTCGTGTCTGTCAAAGAAAATGATTTTCAGCCCGGTGATGTTATTGCTTTTTATTATAATAATAAAATATTGGTCAAAAGGGTGATTGCCGGACCGGGTGACTGGGTGAATATTGATGGGGACGGCACGGTCTATGTCAATGATAAAAAATTGGACGAACCTTATTTGACGGATAAAGCGCTGGGGGACTGTAATATCGAACTGCCCTATCAGGTCCCGGAAAACCGGCTGTTTGTCATGGGCGATCATCGTTCAGTTTCCGTTGATTCACGAAGTACGACTGTTGGTTGTGTGGCGGAAGAACAGGTTGTGGGAAAACTTATATTTTGTATTTGGCCGTTTAATGATTTTGGAAAGATTCGCTAGGAAAGGAGGGGCATAGATGGAAAGAAATATGTTAAAGCATGGAACCGGATTTCTTATGAAACAGAAAAGGCGCAAACTTTGGCATAAGGTGGTCGGAATCCTTGCTTGTCTTGTGGTATTCTGTACATCTTATGCCTTAATTTTGCCGGCGATTACTATGGAAAAAACGACATATTGCGGTATGGAAGAACATCAGCACGATGAATCTTGTTATACCACAACGGAAGTATTGATTTGCGGACTGGACGAAGGGACAATTGCGGAAACTGCCGGTGAAGTTTTAGAGACAACAGCCGACGGCGAAGGTGAAGCGCCGGAGGAGACAGAAGATGAAGTGTCAGTATTGCCGGAAGCAACAAACGAGGTTCATGTACATACGGAAGCTTGTTATCAATATGAAAACGTTTTAAATTGTACGCTGGAGGAGCATGCACACACATTAGCTTGCTATTCTGATAAAAATGCAGATGTGGAAACAGCGGCTGAATGGGAAAGCGGACTTCCGGCGCTGACCGGCGACAGGGTCTCGAATCTGATTCGGGTGGCGGAATCCCAGGTTGGTTACACTGAAAGCACGGCTAATTATGAGGTGGCAGAGACCGATGTTTTGAAAGGCTATACCCGTTATGGCGCATGGTATGGGAATCCATATGGCGACTGGTCCGGAATGTTTGCTGCTTTCTGTTTAAATTATGCCGGAATTTCACAAGACATTTTCCCTTGTGATGCGAATTGCCAGAGTTGGGCGAATATATTGGCGCAGCGTGGTATGTATGCGGATGCCGGAAGTTATATGCCAAAGGCGGGAGATATTGCTTTTCTTGATACGGACGGAACATCGGGAATCAACCATATCGGAATTATTACGAGTGTTTCTGCTGACGGCACAATAACGGTTGTGGCAGGGGATTTTCAGAATAGCGTTCAATATGCCAGTTATGCGGCGAATGGCGGAAATGTGACAGGATATGGCATCCTGCCAGTGGAAGAATCCACAGAAGAACAGATAAAAGAGATTGATCCGGAAAATACGATTAGAGTTGATATTTCCCAGTCATCGGATATTAAAGAAAATATGGAGGGTACGGGAGATATCGTTATTACCCATGCAACTGCTGAGGGTACCGAAGTAATATCCGAAGTCGAGCAGACCGAAAAAGAAGATGGATATGTTACGGCAAGCTTTGAAACGGAATCCTTTTCTGACTTTGGAACTATCAGTGCGGGTCAAAGCGTAACGATTGGGATTGGTGATACGGTTACACTTCAAGGCTGTAGTGGAAATAGAAACAATTGGTCTATCAGTCCGGAAGAATGTGTGACTATTAATACAAACGGGAATAATGCGGTGATTACCGGAGTTGCCGTGGGGACAGTTACAATTACACATACATATAACAACAAAGGAGCCAACGAATCCTTTACAGTCATTGTTACGGATTCAGAAGGTTCGGGCACAGACGATGATGATGAAACAGAAATCGAAGCAGCAGGGACGGGCTATACGGTCACTGTGAAAGGGAATAAAAAAGTTCTTACTGATGGTGTGACGCTTCATGTGGAGGACTATGGTAATACGGAATCAGATTATCAGGAATATTACGATGCATTGGTAGAAGATATGCAGGCGGCGACCTCATCCGTCATAGACAATGAAAACTTTGATTTTCTGCATATGTATCATATATACCTTACAAAAGATGGGGTAGAAGGGGAGTATATACCGGAAAGCAATATTAATCTTCAGGTTACGATTACATATGATAACATACCGGATGGCTGGCCTTCAGGAAATGGAAACCTTTATGTCGGGCATTATAAAAAGAATGCAACAGGGATTATCGAAAATAAAGGTTTTACAGATAGCACAGGCATTAAACAAATAAGAGTTTCTGGAAATAGTGTGACATTTCATATTCAGAGTTTTTCAGTATTTCCGGTTGCTGTACTAAGGGCAACAGGTATGGAAGAATCAGATGAACTAATTCAAACGACCCAAAATACAGACGTCAGACTTCATAAGTGGGTGGAGGAAACCGATGTCGAGAATGAATTTTTAGTTCATATGAGTATTGATACAACGTCGGTTACGCAGAAATATGATGAATTTTTGAAAAATGCTACATATATTGCGGGAAGTGCTTCGCATTTCCCGGGAGGAGAGAGCGCTGGTGATTTGGGAAGCCTTCAAGGTACGGAGAAAAGTACAAATGGGAATAAACCATATTCAATTACACTTACATATCAGGGAAAAGTTGTAGGTTCGGCTGTTGTAAATATGGAGATTTCTAATGGATGTTTATATTTGAAACTTGATCCGAATGGTAGTACTAGTGACAATGTATATATAGCTCTGGCAGAGCTAAAAAAAGAACAAACAGTTAATACGGAGCTGACTGAAGAAGCCTACGAAATGTTGGTACAACATGTAGAAAGTAGTACTCATACAGACGGTTTAAGTGTCACAGATACTATGGGGCCATCAATTATTTACCTTGACAGTGTAAGTGGTGATGGAAGTGTTACTCCTGGTACTTCTGTTTCAGAAGTGGGGACAACTATAACTTGGACACCTGTGATTAAATCGGGGCTTATCGGAACGCCTGATGCTTATGATTCCACAAAAACATGGTATGAAAATGCTGCGGAGCTTACATATAGAATTCGGCTTGATGTACAAGATACTCATTTTAAAAATGGGGCTTCGGAAATTGCAGAAGGAAAGTCATTGGTTGAGAATAACCTTACACCAGAACAGGCGGCAAATTTATCGGTTAATGCTGTAAATGAGAAGGCAACTTTAACTTATGATGATAATCAAACATTGGATTTTCCAGTTCCTTATGTAAGAGGAACTACATATACCTTTAGTTTTTTGAAGGTTGATGCAAATGATAACAGTAAAACGTTGGAAGGTGCAGAGTTTAAGATTGTTAGTAGTGATAATAAGTATGTTTTCAATGCAATTAGTGATGAGAATGGTGTTGTGACATTCAGTGGCATTCCATGGGGAATATATACATTAACAGAGACAAAGGCTCCGGAAGCATATGCTATTAATGCGCAGTCGATTACACTTCCTATAATCGGATATGTTGAAGATATGAAAGATGGCATACTTGATTGTCACAAGTATGTATCAGGAATGGACTATGAATGGATGGGAATGTTGAATGATGACGGAGACTGGGTTTATACGAAAACATCTTCATCTGACTGGAAGGTTACAAATACTTCTGGTGTTGAACTTCCATCAACGGGAGGACCGGGTACATTATTTTACACATTCGGTGGGTTAGGACTTATTCTTATATCCGGCCTTATGTATGGATACAGTATGAGGCGTAAACGGGAAAGGAGGTCAATGTAAAATCGTTAAGATGTAACAGAAACCTCAATCCACGGCGAATCATCGTAATATATACAACGCCGGAAACTGTATTCAGATATATAAATTTAAAAGAAAGGGAAAGGAAAATATGAAAAAAATAACAAAAAGACTTTTGACAGCCATATTGACAGGGACAATGATATTTTCTTTAGGCGCGATTCCAACATTCGCAGCACAGGGACAAGACGGAAAAATTATAATCACGAATCCGAGCACAGATGTGACCTACAATGCTTACAAGATTTTTGATTTGGATTATAGCGGTGATAACTATGCGTATACAATCAAAAGTGATTCTGACTTTTTTAATACTGTTCAGACCTATGCAAATGCATCCGATACAACAGATACTGATGGTCTTACATTAACTCAAATTGGAACGTCAGGAGTTTATAATGTAACTATTGATACATCAAAATTCAGCGCTGCTGATTTTGGTGTTGCGTTAAAAGCAGCAGTGACTCTGGATATGACACCGGCGGCAACGGAAAGTGATAACACTACACAGCAGTATTTGTCTTTGACACCAACAACTCTACCTTATGGTTATTATTTGGTTACCGGAACTAACAGTGAGGGATTAGAATCTCTTGTTTCTCTCGATTCCACAAACAAAGAAGCGCATATTATTGAAAAAAACAGCACGCCGGGCTGGCATTCGGAAGACCCGGAAAATCCGGATGATGCAAAGGGTAAAACAATTAAGATTACAGAGAATGGTCAGGATAAATATGTCGAGACTACAGATGTGAGTATTGGTCAGCAAGTAACTTTTGCTATCCGGATTGACGCGAAGGATTATATTGAAGACAATTTAATCAATAGTTATGTCGTCAAAGATAGTTTACCTGAGGGATTTACTTTTGGTTCAATTACTTCTGTTAAAGTTGATAATCAACCTTTGACGGATACAGAATATACAAATAATAATTTCCCGACAGGTTCGATTGAAATTCCGTGGGCAGACAAAGATACAACAAGCGGCTATTGGACCAGCAAATATGCACCGAGTACGTTGATTACCATTGAGTATACTGCAACATTAAATTCCGATGCTGTTATCGATGGAACTGGTAATGAAAATAAAGCAACATTTACGTATACATATGGCGCAACACCGGATAATCCAGATCCTGATACACCTCCGACAATTCCGAATGATCCAAGTCAGTGGACACACTCAGATTCAGCTACTGTCTATACGTATGCAATTGCATTAAAGAAAGTCAATAAAAATGGTGAGGCATTATCCGGCGCAAGATTTTCTCTGCCTTCTGGTATGACAGTCAGTGAAGTGGCAGGCAAAACGAATACTTATATAGTAGATTCATCATCAGGAACGATTACTTCTATTACGACAAATACAACGAATGGCGCCGATGCGTCCTTTACGATTATCGGTGTGGCTGGCGGAGAATATAAGTTTACAGAGACAAAAGCGCCTGAAGGTTATAATCAATTGGCAAGTCCGGTTTCTGTAACAGCCCAGCTGGTAAGTAAAACCGCGACAACGACAAATGAAACATTTTATTTGAATGAGAAGGGTGAAGTTGTAGAAGAGCCAACAACTACAACTGTAGAATATACAAATAACGATTATGCCGTAACACCGGTGGCAGTAGTCAATCTTACAGGCACGGAACTTCCTTCCACCGGCGGTATGGGTACAACAATCTTTTATGTTGTCGGCGCTATTCTTGTTATTGGCGCAGGGGTTATTTTGATTGCGAGAAGACGTATGTCTGCACGCTGATTCAAATAGCTGAAATAATCTTTTCACAGAAAAATAATAATTGAAGGCGGAAACCGGCATCTCTCTATATAAAGTCGTGGGAATTTATCATATGAGACGCCGGTGGAAGCCGGATTTGATTGTTGAAATATTTGTGAGTATCTCAAAAAAATTGAGGTGCTTAGAAGTAATTTATTACAATCCGGGAGAAATTTAAAAGTATGAAGTGGTTAAAAAAGCATTTTACCACATTGCTGCTTGTTAGCGTTTTTATGATTGGGTTGGGACTGTTACTCTACCCGTCTTTATCGGATTATTGGAATTCCTTCCATCAGTCCAGAGCCATTTCCTTATATTCAGAAAATGTGGCGAATATGAATACCGAGGAATATGCCAGGATGCTTGAGGAAGCCCATGCGTATAATACAAAAATCTCTGAAAAAGGAATTCAATGGACGCTTACGGAGGAAGAAAAAGTTGAATATAATGAAATTTTGAAAATCGATTCGACTTCAGCAATGGGATATATTGATATTCCGAAAATAAATTGTAAACTGACAATTTACCATGGAACAGAGGATATTGTTCTTCACAGTGGTGTCGGGCATATGGAAGGAACCTCGCTTCCGGTTGGCGGAGAAGGGAGTCATTGCGTGCTTTCCGGTCATAGAGGTCTGCCGTCGGCAAAGCTTTTTACGGATTTGGATAAATTAGTGGCGGGGGATACGTTCAGTCTCACGATACTGAATGAAACTTTTACCTATGAAGTTGACCAGATTCGGGTGGTGGAACCGGCGGATCTTTCGGAATTACAGCTTGTAGAGGGGAAAGATTACTGTACTTTAGTCACCTGTACGCCGTACGGCGTCAATACCCATCGGCTTCTTGTTCGGGGCCATCGGGTGGATAATCCGGACGGGGAGGCCAATGTTGTTGCAGATGCTATGCAGATTGAACCGATTTATATCGCGCCGTTTGTGGCTGTGCCAATTTTAGTTTTATTGCTGATTTTAATGCTTATATCGACCCGAAAGAAGGCCGGAAGAAATGGAGGGGAAAAACATGAGAAAAGCAAAGAGAATTATTAGTATATTCGTGGCTGTATGTATGGTGTTTGCCATGACTGCTGTTGTTTTTGCCAAGGAAACAGCGGCGTCGTCCATGTCTCCGGATTATAATCAGAGGGGCTCTATTGTTGTGGAAATACTTTCTACAGATACAAAAAAAGCAATTCCGGGAGGGAAAATGACGCTTTATAAAGTGGCTGCGGCTGTTCCTGCGGATGGGGATAACATTTTCCATCTTACGGAAGATTTTGCGGGAAGCGGTGTAAACCTTGACAGAATCAGTGAGTCGGATGCCGGAGCCAAAGAGCTTGCTTCTGTGCTGGAAACCTATGTGAATCACCAGAAACTGGCCGGCGAAGCGGTGACGGTCGATGACAATGGACGGGCCGAATGGAAAGATTTGGAATTGGGACTTTATCTCATTGTCAACACGGCGGCGGCTGAGGGCTATGCGCCGATAAATTCCTTTTTAATTACGGTGCCGAGATATTTAAACGAAAGTTATGTCTACGATGTTACGGCAAATCCAAAGGCGGAAACGGCAAATGAAGCCGCGGCAAACCCACCTAAGCAGAATACAACGACGACGATTTCGGGAGGAAAACTTCCTCAGACGGGTCAGCTTTGGTGGCCGGTGCCAATCTTGGCAATTGCCGGAATGTTGTTTTTAATGTTCGGGTGGTATCGGAGACGACGTTTGGGAGAAAATAAAAATGTGTACGAATAAAAAAGGTATCATACCAATGTTTATAGGGCTGTTACTGATTGTAGCGGCTCTTATTCTCGTTCTATATAATCTATGGGATGGCAAACGGGCACAGAAGATCAGTGACGGAATTGTTGAGCAGCTGGATAAGGCCATCCCGGATGGGGAACCGGGGCTTCCTGTGTATGGAGTTTCCGGCGAAGAATTACCGGCAGTAGAGATTGACGGATATAATTACATCGGAATACTTGAAATACCGAGCCTTAGCCTTCGGCTTCCTGTCATGGGAAACTGGGACTATGAACGTCTGAAAATCAGTTCATGTCGGTATTCCGGTTCGTATTGTACCGAAGATATGGTGATATGCGCCCATAATTATGCGAAACATTTCGGTTCAATTAAGTGGATGAATATGGGGGATGATGTATATTTTGTTACTGTGGAAGGAAAGGTTTACCATTATCAGGTAAATAATATGGAGACAATTGAGCCTTCGGAGATTGGGGAGATGATTGATAATACGGAAAATGATTGGAATTTGACCCTTTTTACTTGTAATGCGGATGGACAGACAAGGTGCGCCGTAAGGTGTGTGCAGATACAATAATTTCATACATGCCAGATGTTTTGCATAGACTGTAAAAACAGATATTTCCGGGGGTTCCCTTGAAAGATTATATTGAAGAGCGGGCGATTGAGATTGCAACTTACATTATAGAGCATAATGCGACGGTCCGGCAGACGGCCAGGCAGTTTGGAATCAGTAAATCGACGGTACATAAGGATGTCACAGAACGTTTACTTATCATTAACCCGACATTGGCCAGACAGGCCCGGACAGTGCTTGACGTCAATAAGTCCGAGCGTCATATACGCGGCGGCATGGCGACGCGGGAGAAATACCGGCATATACGGGATGAAAAGTGTTCGTGAAAATTCTGGAAATAATGTGGAGTTTTCACAGGAAAGTGTGTTATAATAAAAGCAGGTTTACATTTGATTAAGTCAATAATTGGGGGCAGAAATTATGGTAAAAGAAAAAGTGCTTGTAAAAAATCCAATTGGTGTTCATTTAAGACCTGCGGGCGATATTGCGGAAGCAGCGATTAAGTATAAAAAATGTGAGATTTATCTTTCATCGGGCGGTCGTACTGTGAATGGAAAAAGTTTATTGAGTATTCTCAGTCTTGGGATTAAACAGAATACGGAATTTGAGATTATCTGTGACGGTGAAGATGAAGAAACAGCATTGAAATCAATTCTGGCTGCTTTAGGGCCGGATTTATAAGAACTCATTTAGTTGAGGTGCAGAGTTGAATCTGTGCCTCTTTTTTATTATTGTAAAAAATTCCCATACATAAAACATAAAAAGGGGCAGTCGGTTAATGCCGATTTTGCCTCTTTGACAAACACGGAAGAGAC
>CATZYB010000064.1 GCA_958426095.1 uncultured Lachnospiraceae bacterium | reverse complement strand
GGTCGTTTCCTACTGCACTAAAAAAGCGGTATCGTCTGGTACGAACGATACCGCTTTTGCAAGTAAAACTTCAATTTAAGAGGGGAAGTCCTACATGCTGCCCTTTGAATATAACCCCATTTTACTTAGGTGGCATTACCATAGCTTCACCTTTGGTAACAACAACGCCATCCTGGTTTGTGCAGATGGTTTCGATTTTTACTCTGTTCTTTTCAGGAATCATTTCAACAACTTTACCTGTTGCTGTGATCGTATCGCCCATGCGAACTGGAGCTAAGAAGTTCAGAGTCTGACTTAAATAAATAGTACCTGGTCCTGGCATATGTACGCCGAGTACAGCGGAGATTAAACCAGCGGAAAGCATACCGTGAGCGATACGGCCCTTGAAGAATGTATTTTTAGCATATTCTTCATTTAAATGTGCTGGGTTGATATCGCCTGTAATACCGGCAAATAAATAAACGTCTGTTTCACTGATAGTTTTTGTGAAGCTGGCTTCCTGTCCAATAGATAAATCTTTAATTGTAAAACCTTTCATTATAGTAAACCTCCTTTTATTATTCAACTTTATATACCGCAATTATCATGCCAACTTTTTGTTAAAAAAAAGACAGCAAAAATGCGGGTTTTTGATAAAAGTTTCAGAAAAAGGCATATGCAATTATGCAATAATTGCAATTTTGCATTTGACGTAAAATGACTTGATACTTTTACAGTATATAAACTATAATAAGAAGGTAAAAATTGGAAGGAAGGAGCATGCAGCCGGAATGAAAACTGGCTGTGGTGAGTGATATGAATCCAATGTGGGTGCCAGAGGGATATAGATCACCTCTGAATATTCGGGAAACAGAAGTTGCGATTAAATGTGTAAAAGATTTTTTTGAAAAAGAGCTGGCCAGACAATTGAATCTGACCCGTGTGTCGGCTCCGTTTTTTGTATATCCGGAAAGCGGTTTAAATGATACCTTAAATGGTATCGAGCGCCCGGTACATTTTGGTGTTCGGGAACAGGAAGACAGGGATGTGGAAATTGTGCATTCCCTGGCAAAATGGAAACGCTTTGCTTTGAAACGGTATGGATTTAAGCATGGTGAAGGACTTTATGCAGATATGTATGCAATCCGCCGGGATGAGGATACGGACCATCTTCATTCAATCCTTGTAGACCAGTGGGATTGGGAACGGATTATTGATAAAGAAGAACGGAATGAAGAAACACTGAAATCTATTGTGAAGAAAGTCTACAAAGCTTTAAAGAATACCGAAAAATATATGGCGATTCAATATGAATACATTGAAGAAATGCTGCCGCCGGAGATAGCTTTTGTGACGACCCAGGAGCTTTTGGATATGTATCCGGATCTGACGCCGAAGGAAAGAGAACGTGAGATCGTGCGTCTGAAAGGTGCGGTATTCTTGATGAAAATCGGCGGGGCACTGGGTTCCGGTGAGATTCATGACGGACGTGCACCGGACTATGATGACTGGGAATTAAACGGTGATATCCTCGTTTACTATCCGCTGCTGGATACGGCTTTTGAACTGTCATCCATGGGTATCCGTGTTGATGAAGAAGCCTTAATACATCAGCTTGAAGTTCGGGGCTGTCCGGAACGTAAGGAGTTAATGTTCCACAAGGCCCTGTTAAATGGCGAGTTGCCATATACGATCGGCGGCGGTATTGGCCAGGCCAGGATTTGTATGTTTTATTTAAGAAAAGCTCATATCGGCGAAGTTATTGCTTCTGTATGGCCGGATGAAGTGGTTGAAGCGCTGGAAAGTCAGGGCGTCCATCTGCTGTAAGACGGAGTATTCAGGTAATATGATGAAGCCCTCCCTCATATGTTAAATAGAAACTGTCTTTTAACATATCTGGGAGGGATTTCTTTTGGAAGAAAAAATCAGAGAGCTGTTAGAGTGTTACCATTTGGAAATCAAACGTCTTTACCGGGGACGGGGCGCCTGGCTGTGTGATACGGAACAGGGGTTAAAGCTGCTTCGGGTCTATCATGGTTCGCCAAAGCATCTTCAATGGGATATGATGGTGAAAGACTGTCTCAGAGAACGTGGATATATTTACATAGATCAGTTTGTTGCAAATAAAGAAGGAAGTTTACTGACGACGGATGAAGATGGACAAAATTATGTTCTGACAGACTGGTATGAGGGCCGGGAGTGCAGTACAAGAGATAAAGAAGAGATTTTGAGGGCGGTGGTTTATATGGCCGGTATTCATAAAGGGATGCATGACATTTCACGGAATGAAGAAATTTATGAGGTGTTTTTGCAGGGAAATCTTTTTGATGAAATGGCTCGCAGGCGCCGTGAGTTAAAGACCATCCGCAATTACATTTACCGGAAGAAACAGAAGAATGCTTTTGACCGCAGATTTATGGAGGTTTATCAGGAGTTTGATGAGGCGGGGGCGGCCGCTCAGGAAATCCTTTCCGACGCTGGATATATGGACTTATATGAACAGAACAGGAAGGAACAGAGACTATGCCATGGGGATTATAATCAGCATAATATTCTGGTGACCCATGGGGATATGGCTTTAGTGAGGTTTGACCAGATGCATATGGACCTTCAGGTTTACGATCTGTATGTTTATATGCGTAAAATGCTGGAGAAGAATCATTGGAATGCAGGACTTGGAATGGCCATGCTAAAGACCTATCACCGGGTGATGCCTTTGAATTATGGTCAGGTCTGCTGCATTTATGGAATGATGGTTTTCCCGGAGAAGTTTTGGAAAATTGCCAATCGGTATCAAAACACGCGAAAGAGCTGGATGTCGGCTCAGAACATGGATAAGCTGAATAAACTGATTCGGGAAAAAAGTGAACGGAGTACATTTTTGTCAGAAATGGATGATTTTTGTAAGAAAATCGGACAATTTGTCTAAAAATAGAGTAAAGAAATCAAAAAAATAGTGCATTTCTGTGAGGAATCGGGTATAATAGAAGCACATAGAGTTTTGAAATTATAAGGAGGAGATTCCAATGGACTACAAGGAAATATACGAGTCCTGGCTGGCAAACCCATATTTTGACGAAGGGACAAAGGCAGAGCTGTTAAACATCAAGGAAGATGATAAAGAGATTAAAGAACGTTTTTATAAGGATTTGGAATTTGGTACCGCAGGTCTTCGGGGTATTATTGGCGCCGGAACAAACCGGATGAATATTTACACTGTGCGTAAGACGACGCAGGGCTTGGCCAACTACATAAAGAAACAAAATGGAGAATCCAAGGGCGTAGCTATTGCGTTTGATTCACGGCGTATGTCACCGGAGTTTGCTGCAGAAGCAGCGCTCTGTCTGGCTGCAAACGGTATTAAAGCTTATTTATTTGAATCTTTAAGACCGACACCGGAACTGTCCTTTGCAGTGCGTGAATTGGGCTGTATCGCCGGAATTAATATTACAGCAAGCCACAACCCGCCGGAATATAACGGATATAAAGTTTACTGGGAGGACGGCGCTCAGATCACACCGCCGCATGATGGCGGGATTATGGCTGAGGTTCAGGCTGTAACCGATTATAATAACGTTTTGACGATGAATAAGGATGAAGCTGTTAAAGCCGGTCTCTGCACGATCATCGGCAAGGATATTGACGACAAATATATCGCCCGTCTGAAAGAACAGGTGAAACATCCGGAAGCCATTCAGGCTATGGGAAAAGACCTGAAGGTTGTTTATACACCGCTTCATGGTACAGGGAATATCCCGGCCCGCCGGATTTTAAAAGAACTTGGATTTGAGAATGTATATGTTGTTCCAGAACAGGAACTTCCGGATGGAGATTTCCCGACAGTCAGCTATCCGAATCCGGAAGCGGATGAAGCTTTTGTGCTCGGCCTGAAGCTGGCTAAAGAAATAGATGCAGATCTGGTTCTGGCGACAGACCCGGATGCAGACCGTCTCGGTGTTCGTGTAAAAGATAAAAACGGCGAATATCATAATCTCACAGGCAATATGTCCGGCTGTCTGTTGGCTGAATATACGATCAGCCAGATAAAGGCATTAAACGGCGGATTGCCGGAGGATGGCGCACTGATCAAAACAATCGTAACGACAAACATGGCGGATGCCATTGCAAAGAGCTACGGCATTCGTCTGATCGAATGTCTGACCGGTTTCAAATATATTGGACAGCAGATTCTTGGTTTTGAGACAAGCGGAAAGGGCACTTACCTTTTTGGCTTTGAGGAAAGCTATGGCTGTCTGATCGGTACGCATGCAAGAGACAAAGATGCCATTGTTGCGACAATGGCTCTCTGTGAAGCTGCCGCATATTATAAGACTCAGGGCAAGACGCTTTGGGATGCAATGGTGGACATGTATGAAAAATATGGATACTATAAGGACGATGTAAAATCCATCTCCTTGTCCGGAATTGAAGGCCTGGCTAAGATTCAGTCTATTATGGAAACACTGCGGTCCAATCCACCGAAGGAGATCGCGGGACTGACAGTAACTTCCGCCCGGGATTATAAGAAGGATGAAATCGTGGATATTCAGACAGGCGCCGTTCGTCCGACCGGCCTGCCAAGTTCCAACGTGCTTTATTATGATCTGACAGATGACGCATGGCTTTGTGTACGCCCTTCCGGAACAGAGCCGAAGATCAAGTTCTACTACGGAATTAAAGGGACATCCCTGGCCGATGCCGATGCAAAATCTGCGGCTGTCAGCGAGGCGCTGGATGCATTGATCGCAACGATGGTTTAATAAAATATTAAAATTTGAGGAGTTCAGACGTGGGGCTGGGCTCCTTTTTTTGCTGCATATTTGTCCGCTATGAATCATAAGTTTGTAAAAAAGGTGGTTCATGGGTTATGAAAAGGATGTATCGAAGATTTTTGAGTGTTTTGGCGGCATTGTGTCTTTGCTTGTTCCTTGGCGGCTGCAGCATGTTTGATACGTCGGATAAAAAGATATCCGACATGGAGTTTACGGTGGCGGATGAGGAAGAATTGCCGGAAGAAATAAAGGCAATGATCGAGGAACGGAAAAATGAGGCCTTCCAGATGGCATATCATGACGGAAACTATTCATATATTATTGTTGGGTACGGGCAGCAGGAGACATCGGGATATAGTATACAGGTGAATGACGTCTATCAGGGAGAGAACGGTATATGGGTGGATACGGATCTGATCGGACCGGAAAAGTCGGAGACCACGGAGGCCGTAGCATCCTATCCCTTTGTTGTCATAAAGATTGAAAGCGTGGACCAGACAATTCGATTTAAAAGTTAAGGAGGCTTTTTATGAATTTATCAAAAACATATATCCGGGTGCCGATGTATAAGAACGGTGCATCGGTTCAGATGACATTGGATAATGATTTTAATGTGCCGGATACAAAACCGGATATTGAACGTCTGATTCAGGAAAAGGGAACGCTCCATATCCGGGATGTGAAGCCGTCAAAGGATAAGTGCCTCATTCGGGGAGAGCTGGTGTTCGGCGTTCTTTATATGGGAGATGAGGGCAGCGGTCAGCTTCAGTCCATTGAAGGTTCGATTCCGTTTGAAGAGACGATCAATATGGACGGACTTCAGGAAATGGATCAGATGAGTCTCCGGTGGGATATGGAAGATCTGCGTACCGGCATGATAAATTCGAGGAAGATTAGTGTGCGTTCGATCGCAGTCCTTCAGGTGACGGCGGTTCGGATGGGGGAAGAGGAAGTGGCAACGGCCATGGAGGATGGCGAGGATTTATGGGCACAGAATCGGACCTGTCATTTGAGCCAGCGGTGTGTCAGTCAGAAAGATCAGCTCCGTATCCGCGAGGAAGCGGCGATTCCGGCCAATCGTCCCAATATGATGGATATTATATGGTATCAGGAAAACCTGGAAAATCTGGAGATGAAGCTCCAGGATGGCGGGGTGTTGATTCGGGGACAATTGTCCGTGTTTTTACTGTATCGGGATGAGACATTGGAAAATCCGGTAAATGACGTGGAACTGACAGTACCGGTGGATGGACGGATCGATTTTGCCGATGTGACCCAGGAAATGATCCCGGATATTAAGATCCACATAGATCATCTGAATCTGGATATCCGTAGCGATAAAGACGGAGAGGCCCGGATCGTGGGCGTTGAAGCGGTATTGGCTGCAGAGATGAATATTTATCAGGAAGAGACGTTAAAGCTTCTGCAGGATATTTATTCGCCGAAAATCACATTGATTCCGGAGAAAAAGCAGCTATGTCTGGATAATCTGGTATTGAAGAATCAGTCCAGGTGTCCGATCCGGGAAAAGGTGCGTCTGGGCAGTGAAGGTGTGCGGATGCTTCAGATCTGTCATACCCGGGCCACGGTAAAAATCGACCAGACGGAAATCAATGAAGACGGCATTCTTGTAGAGGGCGTTGTCTATCTTGGAATTCTTTATATTGCAGCGGATGACAGGAAACCGGTGAATTCGGCGAAAGCCGCAATCCCATTTTCTTATACGGTAGAGTCGGAAAATATCGGAGAAAGGGATTCCTATGACATTTTCCCGAGTTTGGAACAATTGAGCGCTACAATGACAGATAACGATGAAATTGAAGTAAAGATGGTGATCTCCCTGGACGCATCCATTTTTAAATCTGAAAATATCCAGGTTGTGACCCAGGTGAGGGAAGAACCTCTTGATTTTGAAAAAATCGAGACAATGCCGGGGATGACCGGACATGTGATCGAAGAGGGGGATTCCATCTGGACGCTGGCTAAAAAATATTATGCTTCACCGGAGGATATTCGGGAAGTTAATGGTTTAAAGGGGGATGAACTGCCGGTAGGGCAGCCGATCCTTATTATGAAAAATATGGAAATATTAAAATAAAGACTTGAAAATAAAAGAAGTTTCTTTATAATTGTATATATAGTGAACATTGTATACAAAAAACAATGAGGAAGGAACAGAGATGAATACGATTCAGATGAAGGCATATGGCAAAGTGAATCTGGGACTGGATGTTGTCCGGCGGCGTAAAGACGGATATCACGAAGTACGGATGATCATGCAGACCGTTCAGCTATATGACAAGATAATGATGGAAGAAAGACGTCAGAAAGGTATCACGCTGGAAACAAATCTGTCATTTCTTCCTGTGAATGAGAACAACATTGCTTATAAAGCGGCCCGGATGCTTATGGAAGAATTTCATATTTCG
The DNA here is from genome assembly GCA_958426095.1 of uncultured Lachnospiraceae bacterium. GTDB lineage: Bacteria > Bacillota > Clostridia > Lachnospirales > Lachnospiraceae > Frisingicoccus. The sequence goes on along the minus strand of CATZYB010000064.1, from coordinate 4,975 downwards.
GGAGGCCTGAATATAAAAATTGAAAAACATATTCCGGTGGCGGCCGGAATGGCCGGCGGGAGTACGGATGGAGCAGCGGTACTTTACGGTGTAAACCGGATGTATCGGCTTGGTCTGACAAAGCGGCAGCTTATGGAACGGGGCGTTCGTCTCGGCGCCGACGTGCCGTACTGTATTATGCGGGGGACGGTGCTTTCGGAGGGGATTGGCGAGATACTGACGCCGGTGGCGGCCATGCCGGATTGTCATATTCTCGTTGCCAAACCGCCGATCAGTGTGTCTACGAAATATGTTTATGAGCATTTGAAGCTGGATTCCGTGGAACGTCATCCGGATATCGACGGTATGGTGGCAGCCCTGGAGGAAGGAAGTCTTAAAGGGGTTGCGGAACGCATGGAAAATGTCCTTGAAACCGTGACGATTCCTGAACATCCGGAGATTGAGCAGATTAAAGAAGTGATGCGCTCGGAAGGGGCGTTAAATGCTATGATGAGCGGCAGCGGACCGACAGTATTTGGAATCTTTGAAGATAAGAAACAGGGATTGAAGGCAAGAGATATTCTGAGAAACGGAGTACTGGCAAAACAAGTGTATCTTGTGGAGCCTTTTAATCCCCGATTGAATCGTTAAGCTATACAGATTAGGAGGAAGTGAGAAGAAATGCACAATTTTCAGATGAATATTAATGAGTATCTGCCTCTGAGGGATGTGGTTTTTTATACGCTCCGGCAGGCTATTTTAAAAGGCGAACTGGAACCGGGCGAGCGTTTGATGGAGATGCAGCTTGCAGAACAGCTTGGAGTCAGCCGGACGCCGATCCGTGAGGCGATCCGCAAACTGGAGCTGGAAGGCCTGGTATTGATGATCCCAAGACGGGGCGCCATTGTTGCGAAGATCACGGAAAAGGATCTGAGAGACGTACTGGAGGTCCGTTCTTCCCTGGAACGCCTGTCTACAGAATTGGCCTGTGAACGTATTAAAGATGAGACGATTGCTGAACTTCGGCAGGCCCAGGAAGCCTTTAAGGAAGCTCTGGACGGGGACGACATTACCCTTCAGGCGCAGCGGGATGTGGAATTCCACGATGTCATTTATAAAGCGACTGGAAATCTGAGACTTATTCAGATGTTGAATAATCTGAGAGAACAGATGTACCGTTATCGTCTGGAATATTTGAAATATGATCTGGCCCATCAGACATTGATCGAAGAGCATGAAGCGATCATTGAGTCTATTTCCAAGCGGGATAAGGAGACGGCGACAAATATTATCGTCCGTCACGTTTATAATCAGGAATTGACAGTCATGAAGAAGATTCAGGCGGATGATGATATTCCGTCAAAAAAATAAAGAAACCGTGATAAAAAAGGAGTCATTTGCACAGACTAGTGCAAAGACTTCTTTTTTTGTGCAGAAATGTTCGGAGGTGGGAAAATTATGAATATATCCAGTCAACTGGAGATGAACATAGAGGAGCTGAAAAAGCGTTTTGAAAACTGTCAGGATGTGATCCAGCGGCGGATGATTGCCGCGGGGCTGCCTGTTTACGTGGTCTATGTGGATTCGATGATTGACAGAGAGCTTGTGGAAGGCGAGTTCCTGAAAAATATTATGTACGGTCTGGAATATATGCCAAAGACGGATGTGCTTGATTTTTTACAGGAGCGGGCCATAACTACAGCGGACACAAAGGCGGCGGAGACGCTGGAGGATGCTGTTTTGGCAGTATTATCAGGAGATACGGCCCTCTTTTTGGAGGATTGTCCAAAAGCGCTGATCATATCCAGTAAGAAATTTCCGACCCGTGGGGTTCAGAGCGCCGAATCCGAAGTGGCTGTCCGGGGACCGAAGGACAGCTTCACCGAATCGATGAGGGCAAATACGGTGCTGATCCGGCGGAGAATCCGGGATACCCGGCTCAAAACCCTTCAGACAAAGGTGGGAGTCCGTTCCCAGACAGATATCACGGTCATGTACATGGAAGGTATTGCCCGGCCGGAATTGGTGGCAGATATTCAGGAACGGCTGAAGCGGTTTAAGATCGATGGGATTTTTGACAGCGGAAGTCTGGAGCAATTGACAGAGAAAAAATGGTACTCTCCCTTTCCTCAATTCCAGTCAACGGAGCGGCCGGATAAGGCCGCATCTTCTGTGATGGAAGGACGGATCGCGCTGATCGTGGACAATTCACCGATGGTTCTTTTGCTCCCGACGACGCTGAATTGCTTTTTTCAGGCGGCGGATGATTATTATAATCGGTGGGGCATCGTCTGTTTTGTGCGGATTTTAAGATATGCAGCGGCACTCATTGCTATGACGCTGCCGGCTTTCTATATCGGAGTGGCCTGTTTCCATCCGGAAATGCTGCCGACCAGTCTGGAATTATCCTTTGCGGCGGCGCGGGAAGGTGTCCCCTTTCCGGTTCCGGTGGAAGTACTGTTGATGGAATTAGCCTTTGAACTTTTGCGGGAGGCCGGAATACGACTGCCCGGGCCGATGGGAAGCGCCCTTGGTATCGTAGGCGGTCTGATCATTGGACAGGCTGCGGTGGATGCCAATATTGTCAGCCCCATCGTTGTCATTATTGTCGCATTAACGGCGCTGGCATCCTTTACTATACCAAATGAGGGGTTTGCCTCGGCCTTTCGTCTGGTGAAGTTTTATCTGATTTTTCTTGGCGCCTTTCTTGGCGTATACGGCGTGGTCCTGGGGATGCTGACAGTGTTGATCCATCTGGCGTCTCTGGAAAGCTTTAAGATTCCTTACCTCATGCCTTATGTGGCTGTGAAGGCGGATGAGAATCGGGATTTTCAGGATGGCCTGATACGAATGCCTTTATTTAAATTAAAAAAACGTCCCGTTTTTGCCAGGAAAGATCAACGGATACGTTATAAATCGGAGGGAGATCAGGATGTTTTCAAATAATGGAAAAATTTCAAATCACCAGACGGTACGGTTATTAATTTTGGATGTGTTTACCGGAGCCTGCCTGTTTTTGCCGATGGCTCTTCCGAGGCTGGCCGGAGAAGGCGGTTTCCTGGCCTTGATCCTTGGCCTGCTGTTGACTTTGACCGACGGCTTTGTTCTTTCCAGAACGCTTGAAAAATGCGAAAGCCGTTATATCCCCAAACTTGGCGGCGGATGGCTGGGAGACGTTTTGCGCTGGCTCTATGGATTACGGTGCTTTTCGGCTCTTGTTTTTCTTATGGGAATGTTTTCTTCTGTTTTGAGCGAGACATTTTTATATACGATGCCCAAATGGCTGGTCATTGCGGCAATGACATTTGTGCTGATCTATGGAAGCACTAAGGGGATTGAAGTCCGGGCTCGGTTGTCGGAAATTTTATTTTATCTGATTTTAATACCAATCCTGCTGATCGGACTTTTTTCCATACCGGAAGGCGATATTTTTCGCCTGCTGACCTTTTCAGAAACTTCATTTTCAGGGATTGTTCAGGGAATATTGGTGACCTGGGTGCTGATGGCCCCGGTGGAGTGGATGCTTTACATTGCTCCGGAAGATCCAAACGAAAAACCTTTTCGGATTTTTGCCTGGGCCCTTGGCATTGGCGGCGGTCTGACTGCGCTCATTTATGCGCTCTGTGTGACGGTATTGTCTGTGGAAGGCATGGCCGGAGAGCGGTGGCCAACGGTGATTCTGATGCAGATCGTCCGGATACCCGGCGGCTTTTTGTCGAGGCAGGATGGTCTGATGCTGTCGTTTTGGATTTTTGCCATGTTTATTAGTTTGTCAGGGGCTTTGAGCCACACCATTGAACTGTGGCGATTTGGCAAAATGAAGGTGCGCGGCAGGGTATGGGTATGCGCTCTGGCCGGGGCCGCGTTGGCCTGGCGGCTTGGAACCCAACGGCAGTTCTTAAATATCTATTTTTTGTGGATGCTTTTCTCAGGGGCGGTCCTTTTGTGGATCGTGCCCTGTTTTGTGGGACTGTCCCGGAAACGGGCCCGGAAGATTGGCATGATGGTCTTTGCGCTTTGTCTGATCGGCAGCCTGACCGGCTGTGAAAACTATGTAGAGCTTGAGAACCGGGCCTTCGTTATGGCTCTCGGGGTGGATTTGGGGGAGGAAGAAGCTTACCGATTCACCTATACGTTTCCGGATCTGGAGGCGTTGACGGGAAATGGCAGCAGCGCCAAATATCCGCCGATGACGCTGGAGGCAGACAGTTTACAAAAAAGTGAGGATAAGTACAATAGTATGTCGGGAAAATCTCTGGATTATGGCCAGGTGAAAATCATTGTTCTGGGAAAGGAAGTGGTTTCCGACCGGGAAAAGCTTAAGGGATTGCTGGAGGGAATACGGAATGATCCGGAATTTGCACGGACAATGCTTGTATGCGAGAGTTTGACATCCGGAGAAGAAGTGCTGGAGCTGGATGAAGAAGTGGTTGGGTCCATAGGCATTTATATGGAAGAGATGTTTGAAAACAATGGAAAGCATCTGGGAATTTCATCAGTTATCCTAAATGATGTGATATTGAAGATGGAGACGACGGATGTCAGTGAAATTCTTCCGAAAGTATATATTTATGACGAAAAACCTCGGATCATGCGCTGAAATGGGTGCTTTTTACAGGAATTTCAGGGGAAGAAAGCAGTTGAATAATTAGAGTGAATCAGGTACAATAGATAAAAAACTACAATACCATAAGCATGGATAGATAACCGAGGTGCAAAACATGAATAATAAATTAACTGTAGCGGTAGTGTTTGGCGGTCAGTCCTCTGAACATGATGTTTCCTGTATGTCGGGGGTGACGATCATGAAAGCCCTGGACAGGGAAAAGTATGACGTGATCCTGATCGGAATCACAAAGGATGGACACTGGCTGCTGGCAGATTCGATCGATGACGTGGAAAGCGGCGCATGGAGAAATAGTAAGATACAGGCGATCATTTCTCCGGATGCCCAGGATCATGGATTGATTCTTTCAGAAAACGGCCGGAACCGGAA